>JALZLF010000078.1 GCA_030858865.1 Actinomycetota bacterium
CTTCTGCGCCGTGCCGGTGTGGTCGCGGGCCGGCGAATCCTGCGGGCACGGCTCGACTTCCGCCATCCTGCCGCGGGGACCTCACCCGCCCTCACCAAAGCACGAGTCACCAGCTAGCCCCCGACCACGCTCTCCGACTCATGCCCCCCGGCCAAGGCCTGCTCATCTACGGCACCCTGCCACCGACGCGCCTCCGCCTGCGACAGTGGTTCCGCGACAAGACGGCAAGAGCCCGATCAGCGGGATGCGGCCGGGCGCTGGAAGAAGCAGGGACCAATGCCACTCCGCAACCTGAAGCGTGCGCCATAGCCGCCGGTCACGCCGAGTTCATGGACACGCGAAGCGTCAGCGGCGATACGAAGGCCCGTCGCGTGATGATCACGGGCGTTGGAGGTGTTGTCGACCGCGTTGGTGAACGTCGGCTGTTGCTTCACGCAAACCTGGTCGTCGCGGTTCTTGTCGATGGCGTTGAAGATCTGGTTGAAGGCGTCCTCGGGCACCTGCGGAACCGTCGCTCGTAACGCCTCACGGGTCATGAGGATGAAGGCGGGGCGCACCCACGTCGCGGCTTGACCGCCGCGGCAGGGCCCGCCACCGCGGCGACCTGAAGTGCGACGACAGCGATGACGACAGCGAACTTGCGCATACGGTGCCTCCCTGGTTGATCCGCGTACGCGGCGCTCAGCGTATGAGCCCGGTCAAGACCCGAGAGGCGATCTGCGCGCGGGCTCCCGACCGCCCTAGACCGACGCGAGGCGGGAGATGCCGATGCCGCCGGGCGTGTCGGCGCCGTATCGCGCCTTCTCGCTGGCGATGTCCAGCGTGCCGATGCAGGCCCGCGCTTCCAGCACCTCGGGCGTGATGAGATCGGCCGGCACCAGCCAGCAGACCTCGAACTCGTTGCCGTCAGGGTCCTGGGCGTACAGCGCCTTGGTGGTGCCGTGATCCGACGCTCCCGCGAGCGCCGCGAGCTCGGCCAGCCGACCGGCGATCTGCTCCAGGTCGTGCAGCGTCTCCACCTCCCAGGCCAGGTGGTACAGGCCGACAGAGCCCCGAACCGGAACGCTGGCCTGCTGGCCGACCTCGAACAGCCCCAGGTCGTGGTCGTTGCTGGAGGCGGGCGCTTGCAGGAAGGCCGCGCCGCGCATGCCGGTCGCGAGCGGGACAGGGCGGAAGCCCAGCGCGTCGGCGTAGAAGGCGACGCTGCGCTCGACGTCGCGGACGTACAGCACGGCGTGGTTGAGGCGGTGGACCGGCATGTGTGACGCTCCTCGCAAATGAAGTTGAGTGTTCAACAACCAACCGTACAGCAGAATGAATGAGCGTTCAACATGTTACGCGCCTAGACTAGTCCAATGAGCGATGAGCCCTGGCTGAACGCCGGTGAACAGCGGGCGTGGCGCGCCTTCCTGGCCACCTCGGCGCTGTTGCACGCCGCACTGGACCGTCAGCTGCAGCGCGACGCCCATCTTCCCCACGCCTACTACATGGTCCTTGCCATGCTGTCGGAGTCGCCTGGGCGTGCGCTGCGGATGAGCTCGCTGGCCGAGCTGACCAACTCGTCGCAGAGCCGCATCTCCCATGCCGTGGCACGCCTGGAGGAGGCGGGATGGGTGCGGCGCGAGCAGTGTCCCTCCGACCGGCGCGGTCTGTTGGCCGTGTTGACCGACGCCGGCTTCACGGTCCTCGCCGAAGCGGCGCCAGGTCATGTCCGAGCCGTCCGCGAGCACCTGTTCGACCAGCTCACTGTTGAGCAGGTCCGCCAGCTCGAGGACATCTGCCGGGCCGTGCTGCACAAGCTCGATCCGACCAACGCCTTTCCGGCTGGGCAGGTCACAGAGGCCATGCGGTCTACCGCTTCGCTCCATGAGGACAACGCGCGATGACCGCGATGCGATGACGGCCGCTGGCTCGGCAACCCGCGCCCGCAAGCAGCTGGGGCGTCGCGAGTTCACCGCGCTGCTGGCGCTGTCGATGGCCTTGGCGGCGCTCGGCATCGACCTGATGCTGCCGGCCTTTCCCGCCATGCGCCGGGACCTCGGCCTGAGCCCGGACTCCACGGCGGTGGCGGGACTGCTGACCGCCTACTTCCTGGGTCTGGCGCTGGGCCAGCTCGGCTACGGACCGCTGGCCGACCGCTACGGCCGCCGTGCCACGCTGTATCTCGGCTACGGCGTATATGCCGTCGGGGCGTTGGCCGCCACCGTGTCGCCGACGCTGCCGCTGCTGCTGGCCAGCCGGTTCGTCTGGGGACTCGGCGCGGCCGGGCCGCGCGTGGTCACGCTGGCCGTCATCCGCGACACCTTCGACGGCGAACGGATGTCGCGGGCCATGTCGTTCATCATGGCCGTGTTCATCGTCGTGCCGGTGTTCGCCCCGACGCTCGGGGCGGCGGTGTCCGCGGCCGTCTCGTGGCGCTGGTTGTTCGCCGGCTGCGCGCTGGCGGCGGTGGTCATGGCGGTGTGGGCGGTGCGCCTGCCGGAGACCCTGCGCCCGGAGCACCGCAGGCCACTGCGGTTGCATTCGGTGCTGGCGGCCGCGCGGGTGGTGGCCTCGGACCGACGAACCGTCGGCTACACCCTGGCGATGGCCTCGCTGTACGGGGTGTTCGCGTCCTACCTCGGTGGCGCCGAGATCATCTTCGGTGACACGTTCGGCCAGGCCGCGAACTTCCCGCTGCTGTTCGGCGGTCTCGCGGCCGTCATGGGCGCGGCGATGCTGGCCAACGCCTATGTGGTGGGCCGGGTGGGCACGCGCAGGCTGACGCACGGGGTGCTCATCGCCTACACAGGGGCGGCGACCGCGCTGTTCGTCGTGTCGCTGGTCACCGGCGGCAGACCACCACTGGCCGTCTTCGTGGTGATGATGGCCGTGCTGTTGTCGTTGCAGGCGCTGCTGATCCCCAACTTCAACACCATCGCGATGGCACCGATGGGACGGGTGGCCGGGACCGCGTCCTCGGTCATCGGTGCTGTGCAGCTCTCGGTCGGGGCGCTGCTGGGCGCCGTGCTGGACCGAGCCTTCGACGGGACGGTGCTGCCGCTGTCGGTCGGGGCGCTGATCTACGCCGGCGTTGCCCTGGGGTTCGTGGTCTGGGCCGAACGCGGCCGTCTGTTGCGCCCGATGTCCACCGCGCCCTCGGTGCACGAGGAGGCGGCAGCGGCCGTCGTCGTTGAAGCCTGAATCGACGTCGCTGCACGGGCGGTCACCAGACGACGATGTCGGCGAAGCTCGGTCCCTGCGGCCGCTCGAGCTGGTCGAGCAGGCACTGCTGCGGCTCCTTGTCGGGACGCCAGCGCTGGAAGCGGGTGGCGTGGCGGAACCGGTCTCCGGTCAGCTGGTCGTAGCTGACCTCGCACACGAGCTCGGGGCGGACCGCCACCCATGCCAGGTCCTTGCCGGCGCTCCAGCGGCTGGGCCCGCCGGGCCGGCGGGCATCCTCGCCGAACGACGTGTCCACCTCGTAATCGCGCAGCCGCTGGAGCAGGGCCACCCGGTCGGCGTCGCCGAAGCCCGAGCAGTGCCCGATGAAGTGCAGCTCGCCGGCGGCGTTGTACAGGCCGAGCAGCAGCGAGCCGACGCGGTCGCCCTCCTTGTGCAGCCGGTAGCCACCGATGACGGTGTCGACGGTCCTGCGGTGCTTGACCTTGACCATCGCGCGCTCGCCCTCGACGTAGCGGCGGTCCAGCTGCTTGGCGACGATCCCGTCGCAGCCGGCGGACTCGAACTCCTCGAACCAGCCGGCACCGACCTGCTCGTCGGTCGTCGAGGGGGTCAGACGCCAGGGGTGCTCGAGGTGGTCGAACAGGTCGGTGAGCCGACGGCGCCGTTCGGAAAACCCAAGGTCGCGCAGGTCCTCGCCGCCCAGCGCCAGCAGGTCGAAGGCGACCAGCTCGACCGGCGTCTCGCGAGCCAGCATCGTGATGCGCGACTCGGCGGGGTGGATGCGCTGTTGCAACGCGTCGAAGTCGGTCCGGCCGTCGGTGACCAGCACCACCTCGCCGTCGACGACGGCGTCGGGTGGCAGCTGGGCCAGAGCCGGCAGCAGCTCGGGGAAGTAGCGCAGCAGGGGCCTGGCGTTACGGCTGTCCAAACGCACGGTGGCCGCTGGCGGGTTCGCGTCGCCGCCCCAGGCGAGGCAACGGAAGCCGTCCCACTTCGGCTCGTAGGCCCAACCGGGCGCAGGTGGAAGCTCGGTGCGGACCTTGGCCTCCATCGGCGTGAGGGGCGGCTCGAACGGCCAGGCGGTGGCGCCCATCACGGATCCCGCAGGTCCAGCACAGCACCGGTCTGGACGTCGGTGTCCAGCAGCGCCCACAGCTCCCGCGCCACCGCTTGGGGGTTCCGCAGCTCGTCGCGCTCATGCAGCCGCTGGAAGCGTTCGACATCGGGAAAGTCGTGCGGCGACGTCTCCCGGATGCGCTCCTGCATCCCGGTCGCCACGACACCAGGCGCGACCGCCAGCACCGTGACACCCGAGTCGCGCCGCTGCTGTTCCTGCCCGACGCAGCGCACCCACATCTGCAGCGCCGCCTTGCCGGCGCAGTAGGACGACCAGCCCGGCGACGGCGAGTTCGCCGCACCGGAGGTCAGCTGCACCACAAAGGCTCGGCCGCTGAACCCCGACGACGCCAGGGCCGCCAGGAAGGCGTCGCCGATCGCCTGTGGCGCCCCGGCGTTGAGCACGACGCTGCGCCGGTACGCCTCGGCGTCGACCTCGCCGGCGAAGCCCACCGGCTCCAGCGTGGCGGCGTTGTGGATCAGCACGACGCGGTCGCCGTCGAAGCCGCTGAGCCGGGCGGTGAAGTGTGCGCCGACGACCTCCCATGACGAGGGGTCCGACAGGTCCGCCGCGACGTGCTCGGCACCGACGGTCCCGCCTGTACGCGAGATGTCAAAGACCCGGGCGTCGTCGTAGGGCACACCCCGGATGAGTGCCGCCCCGATGCCCGCCGAGCCTCCCGTCACCCACACCAGAGCGTCCGCCATGGCTCTACGCTACCCAAGCAGCCAGGACTCGCGCGCACCGCCCTTGTCGCGGCGCCCGTACCCTGGCGGCGATGACGCACCGCCTGCTGCTCGACACCTCCTCGCTGACCTACCGTGCCTACTTCGCGCTTCCCATCTCGATTCGGGATCCGAATGGCACCCCGGTGAACGCGGTGCGCGGATATCTGGACATGACCGCGCGGCTGGTCACCGACCTGCGCCCCGACCAGGTGGTGCACGTGTTCGACGACGACTGGCGCCCCGCGCCCCGCGTCGAGGCGTACGCCGGCTACAAGTCCACCCGCCGGGACGACCCCGAGGACCTGCCCGGTCAGTTCGACGTGCTGCGCGCCGTCTTGGACGCCTTCGGTCAGGAGTGCGTCATCGCGGAGGGCTGGGAGGCTGACGACGCGATCGGGGCGATCTGCGCGCACGCCGCCGAAGGCGAGGCGATCGACGTGGTCACCGGCGACCGGGACCTGCTGCAGCTCGTCCGCGACGGCGACGCCTCAGGGAGCGCGGCGGTGCGGGTGTTGTTCACGGTCCGGGGGGTCAGTGACCTGGCACGGTTCGACGAGGCCGCGGTCCAGGCCAAGTACGGGGTGCCCGCCTCGCGCTACGTGGACTTCGCGACCCTGCGCGGAGACCCGTCCGACGGCCTGCCGGGCGTCAAGGGCGTCGGCGAGAAGACGGCACGGGCCCTGGTCAATGCCTATCCCGACTTGCACGCCGTGGTTCGCGACGTCGCCGCCCACCCACCGCGGTTGGCCGGTGCGCTGCGCGACTCGCTGGCCTACCTGGTCGCCATGCAGCAAGTCGTGCCGGTTCGCACCGACGTCGAGGTGCAACGCGCCCGTGGCGACCGCGATGACGCCCGCCTGCACGAGCTGGCCGAGCGGCACAATCTCGAAAGCCCGATCCGCCGGCTGCGGAAGGCGCTCAATGGGTAGGACCGCAGCGGTGGTCCTCGCCGCCGTGCTGCTCGCCGGCTGCGGAGAACCGGCGGTTGACGTTCGCCTCCCGCCTCGTGAGGAAGGCCAGCAGGTCCTGGACCTCGCAGAGATCCTGGAGGGCTCCGGCATCGTCCGGCGGCTGGAAGCACTCCGCGACAACGGCTTGGACGTGGTGGCACTGACCTACGAGTCCGAGCAGGCCGGCTGCGGTGAGGCGTTCCGCGCCGGCGGGAAGATCGTGCGGGAGTGGAACGTCGACGTCGCGGTCGTTGCGGTGGCCGAGCCGGGCGACTTCGCCGCCGAGGCGGATGGGCGGCAACGCTGCCTCGGGGTGCGTCCTCGCGACGCCGAGCTGGTGTCGGGCGGTGTCCGTGAGCGCATCGCCGAGCAGCTGGTGCCGCCTCTCGCCGGCCGCAACGACTGGACCGGCGCGTTCGGTGTCGCCATCGACACCATCGCCGAGGCGCGGGAATGAGGATGGAGGAGCTGGAGCTGGTGTGTCAGCAGGCGGCACGAACGCTGGCGGAACGGCCGCAGCGCCCGGTGCCCGCCACGGTGGTGCTGCCGCTGCCTACAGCCACCCGCGTCCTGTCCCTGCCCGAGTGGCCGGACGATGATCCCGCCCGTTTCGACCTGCTCGACCGCTTCGCCGCCGAGGTCATGCGACCGGCACAGGCGCCCTGCTTCGGGTTCGTGGCCGAGGCGCTCGTCGCCGGCGACGACGGTCCACTCGACGTCCTGCTGGTGGCCTACGGGGCCCGGGGCCACGGCGCCCGTATCACCGCTGCGCCGCTGCGCGACGACGAAGTGGGCGACTTCACAGCTGCCGAGGAGCTGCTCCCGACAGCGCTGCCGTTCCTGTCACCGTTGCAGCACGCCGCCGACGCCGCCGCCGCCCCTGATTCGTTCGACCTCGGCTGACTGCTTCACGCAACCGCGGTCAGCAGCAGCAGGCCCACCGCGAAGACGGCGGCGCCCAGTCGCAGGCAGGCGCGGTGAAAGTCCCGCCGGTAGGCCCGCCCGACCGGAGAGTAGGCGGCTCGCCGCGCCGCAGAGGCGGGCATGCGATGGATCCGCTCGACCGGTCGCGGGCTGCTGGCGAGCAGCCGGTCGTAGATGGTCTTTCTGCGCGGATCCTTCAGCACGGTCCAAGCCTGGTTCACCCGCCGGGCGGCCTCGGCCGCGACGGGGTCGGCGGGCCGCAGGTCGGGATGGTTACGGCGCATGAGCCGCAGGTACGCCGCACGCAGCTGCGCAGGGTCTGCTCCCGGGTGCAGTCCAAGGTCGCTGTAGTGGTCGGCAAGCGGCTCAGGCATCGCCCCGATGGTAGCCGTAGCGCTTTACGGCGTCGGCGCTTGCGCATCATTACCAAGGAAGGTTAGGCTGCCCTTACCTACGGAGAGGAACCTCGATCATGCGGACCCGGATGCGCCTCGCGGCGATGGCGACCACCTTGGCCCTGGCGGCCGTGTCCTGTGGCGGAGACGACGGGGTGGGAGTGCGCACCCTGGAGGAAGGTGGCTCGGGTTCCGGCAGTGGCTCGGGTTCGGCGTCGGGCAGCGGCTCGGGCTCAAGCAGCGGCTCCGGTTCGGGGTCAGGTAGCGCCAGCGGCTCGGAGGACTGATGCGCCGGCTGCTGCTCGCCGGGATTCTGCTGCTCCTCGCCGGCTGCGCCGACGACGGGCAGCGGTCCGCACCCTGACTGACGGCGGCTCGGCCGCTAGCGGCGGATCGGCCAGCGGCTCCGTCGCGGCCTCGGGATCCATTCCAGCCGCCTGCGAACCGGTCGGCGATCCCGCCACCGCGGACACCACGGTGGCCACGACACTGGATGAGTGGTCCATCACCGCCGCGCCCGACGAGGTGCCAGCCGGCACCATCACGTTCGACATCACCAACGCCGGCGTCGAACCCCACGAGCTGGTCGTGGCCGAGGCCGACGACCCCGACGACCTGCCGGTCATCGACGGTGCGGTCGACGAGGCCGCCCTGGGCGACGGGGCGCTGATCGGCGAGATCGAGGGCTTCCCCGGCGGCCAGATGTGCACCGGCACGTTCCAGCTGACCGCGGGCGACTACGTGCTCTTCTGCACCATCGTCGAGACCGAGGCCGACGGCACCATCGAGTTCCACTTCGAGGAGGGGATGGTCAGCGACTTCACGGTGACCGACTGACCGCCGCGCGCCGCCACGACCACGCCCCGGCCACGACCGCCGCGACCAGCCATAGGCCGTGCGCCAGCCATGTGAGCGTGGTGGCGTGCAGGTAGGCGGGTAGCAGCGCCGACCAGGCCTGGTACCACGGATCACTGACCTGCCAGAAGTCGGTCACCCAGGTGAGGTGCCCTCGCAGGCCGTCGTGCACCAGCCACGCGTAGCTGGAGACGCCCAGCACGCCCAGCACCGCCGCCATCCCCCTCGCCGGGCGCCACTGCTGCGCCCAGACGGCCACGGCCAGGACCGCGGCAGGCAGCACCACGACCACCTGACGGCCGGGGAACCAGTAGCCGTGCATCGTCAACGCGATGAAGGTGGCGTTGAGCCAGCCAACGGCCAGCGGCGCCACCAGCACCGGCCACTGCTGGTGGCGCGACCGCAGAAGCCAGCCCACCGCCGGCACCGCCAACAGCCACGCCGGCTGCCAGGCTGCGAGGCCGAACGTGCGGTCCACCAGCAGACCGAGCAGCCGCTGGGAGCGGCCGAGAAGGTCGGGAGCGGTGCCGGCAACGGTCAGCTCGCCGCCGGTGAAGTGGTCCCCGGCGGCGTAGGGGGTGAGGCCGGTGTACACGACGAGATGAACCACGGCGAACACACAGCCGGCCGCGACCAGGGCGATCGCCATCACGGCCGCAGGCCGCCGCTGCCCGCTGCGCCACAGCCGCGACAGCGCGAGAGCCGCCAGCGTCGCGGCCACCGGCACGTACTTGACCGACAGCCACGGCAACGCGACGACGGCCGACGCCACCGCCAACGCGGTCGCTGACGACAACCGGCCGGCCAGGGCGGTGATCGCCACCGTCACCGCCAGCGCGGCTGGCAGCTCGGGATAGACCTGGTTGCCGTACACCGCGAGCGGAGCCGACAGCACGAAGACTGCGACGACCCCGGCCGCCACCGGCACGCCGACGTCCAGCCGGTGCACCGCCGTCCACGTCAGCAGGCCGGCGAGCACGCCGGCCAGCAGGGCCAGCGTGAGCTTGGCTCCGACCCAGCCGGCCGTGACGACGCCTGGAACCAGTAGCAGCGCCAGCAGTGGATCGTGCGGGCTGACGCGACGGCCGTCGGGAAGGAGCCTGGTCTGCTGCGGAAGCTGGGTCTCGTGGAAGGTCCGCCACCGCTCGGCGGCGAGCTCGTCGGCGATGTCGAGGTCGCCGTCTTCGGCCAGGCTCATCGCCGACAGCAGGTACTGCGGCTCGTCGACGCCGACCTGGGAGCCGCGCGTGGAGCGCACGCCGACGCCGGCGGCCGCCGCCATACAGGCCGCGACCGAGACCGCGCCGACGGCCAGCGCCAGCCGCATCAGTCGAGCGCGTCGAAGCGGCGGATCACCAGCAGCCACGTGAGCACACCGGAAAGGGCGATCAGCACCAGAGAGGCCAGGCTCGCGTCGGCCCAGAAGGCGTCCTCGGTAGCGTTCCAGACGCGGGTCGCCAGGGTCTGGAAGCCGGCGGGCGCCAGCAGCAGCGTGGCGGGCAGCTCCTTGGCGACCGACAGCAACACCAACCCGCCGCCGGCCAGCAGACCGGGCAGCATCAACGGCAGCTCGATCTCGGTGAAGCGGCGGAGCCCCGATGCCCCCAGCATCCGGGCGGCGTCACCGACGCGTGGCGGGACACCGGCGACGGCGACCTGGGCGGCGCGCAGCGACTGGGCTCCGAAGTGCACGGTGTAGGCGAAGACCAGCAGCGGCAGCGTCTGGTACAGCGCCCCCACCAGCAAGGGTCCTCGAAGGGCGAACGACACCAGTGCCAGGGCCACGACGAGGCCGGGCAGCGCGAAGCCGCCCACCACCACAGCGTTGGCCAAACCCGCCAACCGACTGCGATAGCGAACTGTCCAGTAGGCCAGCGGCAGGACCACCACGACCGCCACCACCGCGGTCAGCACGCTGGCGCGGGCCGTGTTCAGCAAAGGGCCCAGCAGGGATGCGGGGTCGGTGGTGACGGCGGTGGGGCGCGACGACCCTTGCAGCACGCCCCTGGCCGACCAGTACGCCAGGACCGTCACTGGCGCCACCAGGGCGAAGACCGCCAGCCCGGCAACGCCGGCGGTAGCGGGGACCCGCCAGCGGCCGAGGGTCACCCGCAGCGCCCGGTTGTCACGGGCCCCGACGACCCGACGGGGCCCGCGCAGCAGCGCGCGCTCGGCCGCCACGACCGTGATGGCCAGCGCGCCGAGCTGCAGGCTGTAGGCCAGCGAGATCGGCTGCTCAAGCCGCGAGGCGTAGATTGCGCGCGTGAGGGTGTCGTAGCGCAACAGCTGCACGGCGCCGAAGTCGCTGATGGTGTACAGGAACACCAGCAGCGAGCCCGCGAGGATCGCGCCGCTGGCCTGGGGGAGCACGACAGCGGTGAACACCGACCAGCCGCCGCGGCCCAGCAGCCGTGCGGACTCCTCCAGCGACGCGGGCAGCTGGCGCAGGCGCGCCGACACCGGCAGCAGCACGTACGGGTAGGTGAGCAGCGTCAGGACCCCGAAGGCTCCCCAGAAGCCGACGATGCGCCCGGGGCTGATCCCGGCGGGCAGCAGCCGGTCGAGCAGCCCCCCTCGCGCGAAGGCGGCCAGCAGCGTGAAGGCTCCGATGAAGGACGGCACCACCAACGGCAGGCACAGCAGCACCCGCCACACCCTCGCCAGAGGCAGATCCGTGCGCATGGTCACCCACGCCGCGGCCGTCCCGACGGCGGCGGCCGCCGCCGCCGTGCAGGTGGCCAGCAGCACGCTGCGTCCCAGTGGCGCCAGCGCGCCGGACCTCCGCATCGCAGCTGCCAGCCCCTCACCACCGACGTTGCGCAGGACCAGCCACACCAGCGGCACCGCGAAGCCGGCGGCGATCAGCAGGGACAGTCCGCGCAGCCAGAGCGGCGCGGCCACCCGGGCTGGCAGCGCGGGAGGAGGTTCGAGCGCGGTGACCTCAGCTGTTGATGCCACTGCGGTCGATCAGCTCGACGGTCTGCGCGAAGGTCGGGCCAAGGGCATCGACGTCGATACGCGGCGGGTCCAACGAGGGCAGGGGCGGCAGCCCGGTGGCCGCCTCGATCCCGTCGACGAGCGGGTACTCGAACGTCTCGGAGGCGAAGTAGCGCTGCGCTTCGTCGGTCAGCAGGTACTCGACGAAGCGCTGGGCGTCGTCGGGCTGGTCGCTGGAGGCCAGCACGCTGACCGACGCCTCGATGACCAGGGCGCCGATGTCGCCGTCGGCGAACGTGTGGTTGCGGCTCGGCAGGCTCGGGTCCTCGGCCAGGTACCGCTCGTTGTAGTAGTGGTTGACCAGCCCCATCTCGACCTCGCCGCGCCCGACGGCCTCGACGATCGCGTTGTTGTTGGCATAGACCGGCGAGTCGTTGGCCGCCATGGCCTGCAGCCAGGCCAGCGCCTCGTCCTCGCCGAGCTGCTGGCGCATCGCGGTGACAAAGTCCTGGAACGACGCGTTGGACGGTGCCACCGCCACCCGTCCGGCGTAGCGCTCGTCGGTCACGTCCAGCACCGAGTCCGGCAGGTGGGCCTCGTCGACGAGGTCGGAGTTGTAGACCAGCACCCGCTGCCGTCCGGTGACGCCAACCCAGCGCCCATCGGTGTTGCGATACCGCGGCCCGACGCGTTCCAGCACCTCGTCGGGCAGCGTGTCGAGCAAGCCCTTGGACGCCAGAAACCCGACCGTGCCTGGGCTTTGGGAGAAGAAGACGTCAGCCGGGGAGCGGTCACCCTCGGTGGCGATCAGCAGCGCGAGATCCCCCGAATCGCCGTAGCGCACGTCGATGGGAATGCCGGTCTCTTCGTTGAACCGCTCCAGCAGCGGCTCGACCAGGTCCTGGCTGCGACCCGAGTAGATCGTCAGTCGCTCGCTGCCAGCGGCGGTGCCGCAAGCCGGCAACGCCACGAGCAGGAGCAGCAGCATCGTGCGCCGGATCCTCATGATTGGCGCATTCCGATCGCGTTGCGGCGGCGAGTCTGCTCCGCCGCCTCGGGGTCCGCCGGGTCTGAGTCCGCCGCGGCCGGCTCGCCGGCGGCCTGACGGCGCAGCAACGCCCCCAGGTCGGTGGTGGGAACGAAATCCAGCAAGTGCGCGCAACGGCGGGTGTCGGCCAGCGTGGCGCTGACCTCGTGGGCCTCGGCGGGTCGCACGACGCGCCCGGGATCGACACCGACCGCGTCGCACACGTCGGCGGCGATCGCGGCCAGCTTGTGCGCCCGTCCGGTGCCCAGGTTGATGGTCGACCGCACCCCGCGCTCGGCCATGCGGATCAGCCCCTCGACGACGTCACGCACGTCGGTGAGGTCGCGCGTGCGCGACGGGGAGCCCAGGATGCACAGCGGCCGGCCGGCACGCGCGTCGGCCAGCCAACGAGCCACGGCCATGTCCGGGCGCTGTCCTTCTCCGGCGACCGTGAAGGGTCGCGCGACCGCGAGCAGGCCGCCGTGTGACACGCGCCTGGCGCAGAGGCGCTCCACGTCGACCTTGGAGCGGGCGTAGCCGCCGATCGGGTGGAGGCGGTCGGTCTCGGCGCAGGCGCCTCCGCGGCTACCCCCGTACACCGTCGAGGAGGACGTGACCACCAGCGGAACGCCTAACGGCACCGTCCCGAGGACCCGGCGGGTGGCCTCGACGTTGTTCCTGCGGCGGGAGGCCTCGGCGTGCGCGGCGGTGTTGCGCACCCCCGATCGAGCCGCCAGGTGGAACACGGCCTCGGCCCCGCCCAGCAGCGTGTCGGCGGCGTCGTCGGGTTCGGACAGGTCGGCAACCACGGCAACCGCCGCCGCGGTCGGGACACCAGCTCGCCGGTCGATGCCGGCGACCCGGTACCCCCGACCGGCGAGGGCACGCACGAGGTGGCCGCCGATGAAGCCGGCGGCCCCGGTGACGACGACGGTCATGGCACTCCGGGAGTCGGGCGGCGCGAACGGCACACGCCGCATGTTAGGTTCTCCTTACCATAGTAGAGGCGGCCATGGCGCCTCAAACCCGGGGACGTGGCGTTGGCGAGAGGCATGCACCGCAGCAAGACGTTGGTGTTGGCAGGCGTCGCCTTGCTGATCCTCAGCGGCGCCGCCGTGGCCGCGCTGGTCGATGTCGGGGCGTTGCGGGCGACCGCCGACGCGGTACGCGCGCGCCCGGCCGGCCTGGGAGTGGCCCTGGCGGCCTATGGTGCGGCCTTCACCGTTCGCGCGCAGCTGTGGCGGCGGGTGCTGCCCGACCTTTCCTTCGGTCAGGCGCTGGCGGCGCTGCACGTGTCCCTGGCCGGCAACCACCTGTTGCCGCTGCGGTTGGGGGAGGCGCTGCGGGTCACCAGCGTCGTGCGCCGCACGGACGTCGGTCTGCCCGCCGCGACCGCGTCGACGCTGACGCTGCGGGCCGCCGACGTGCTGGTGGTCGCGGGCATCGCCGCCCTGGGTGGCCCGGTTGTCCTGTCGACTCCGGCGGGCGGATGGCTCTGGCTGGTGGTGGCGGTGGCCGCCGCCGTGGCCGTTGCGGGGGTCGTGTGGCTTCGGCGGCTGCCGGCCGCGAGTCGCTTGCCGGTGCGGGTGCCGGCGGCCGGCATCCTGGCAGGGTCGTCGGCGGCGTGGGCGCTGGAAAGCGTGGTGATCTGGCAGGCGACCCGCTGGGCAGGACTGGACCTGTCCGCCGGCGACGCCGTCCTGGTCACCGCGGTCACGATCGCCGCGCAGGTCGTGGCGTTCGCGCCGGGAGGGCTCGGCAC
>JALZLF010000082.1 GCA_030858865.1 Actinomycetota bacterium
ATCGTTGCCGAATCGGGCGTTCTTCCATGCACGTGTCTCCGACGCGCTTGCGTACTCATCGACGGCTGCGGTCATGCTCGTAGACCTGGACCATTTCAAAGAGGTCAACGACACCCTCGGGCACCGCACGGGAGACAAGCTGTTGCAGGCGGTCGCCGACAAGCTGTGCGGCCACCTCGGCCCGGCTGCGACCGTCGCCCGGCTCGGAGGCGACGAGTTCGCCCTCCTCCTGCCGGGAACGACCACCGACAAAGCGATGGCAACCGCCCGTGAACTCCTCGACGTGCTGAACCGCCCGGTCACCGTCGACGACTTTTCGCTGTCGGTCGAGGCCAGCATCGGCGTGGCGATGTACCCGGACAACGGCACAACTTCCGGTACGCTCCTTCGCTGCGCCGACGTCGCCATGTATCTGGCGAAGGAATCGCGCACAGGGATCGAGCCGTACTCGTCGCACCGTGACCAGCACAGCCGCCAGCGCCTCACGCTTCTGAGCCAGGTCAGCCAGGCCATTTCCGATGACCAGTTCATCCTCCACTACCAGCCACAGCTGGACCTGGCGACGGGCCAGATCGTCGCCGTCGAGGCCCTCATCCGCTGGGATCACCCGCAACTCGGCTTGTTGCCCCCCGCGGAGTTCATTCCGCTGGTTGAACGCAGCATCCACATGGCATCGCTCACCACGCACGTCATTGAAAATGCGCTCGAGCAGCGGGCGTTGTGGCACGCCGGCGGAAGCGACCTGCGGGTAGCGGTCAACGTGCCAGCCAACAACCTGCGCACTCCAGACTTCGTTGCCCGTGTTCACGCAGCGCTGGCAAAATACGACGTTCCGCCGTCATCGCTCGAGATCGAGATCACCGAAAGCACCATCATGGCGGACCCATCACGAGCGCTGAAGAGCCTGCGGGCGCTTGCCGATCTCGGTGTTCACCTCACCATCGACGACTTCGGCACCGGATACTCATCGCTGGCATACCTCAAGCAACTGCCAGTCGACGCCGTCAAGATCGACAAGTCGTTCGTCTTGAACATGACCAAGGACGCCGACGACGAGCGGATCGTCCAGTCCATCATCGGACTCGCAAAGAACCTCGGCCTTCGCACGGTCGGGGAAGGCGTCGAGGAAGCTGACGCGCTGACGATGTTGCGCAGCATGGGCTGCGACCTCGCGCAGGGCTACCACATCGGCAGGCCAACTCCAGCAGTGCAACTTCGCGACGCGTTGGCTCCAGCCGTCGACGAAGTGCACCGCTCGCAGCCGGTGGACCCTAAACGGCGACTCTTTGAACAGGTGGGCTAGTCCATGTTCATCGTCGCCGCCATTGCCATCTGCGCCGCCACGGTGCCCCTTGCGGGGGGACGTGTGTCACGGCTGCACGACATCAAGCTGCGATGGACGGTTCTTCTGGTCCTGGCACTGGTTATCCAGATTCTCATCATCTCGGTCTTCCCGGACCGCTTCATCGGCGTCCACGTCCCAGCGCACCTCGCCTCGTATGTCTTGGCGGGCATCTTCTTCTACGTCAACAGGCATGTTCCAGGTCTGTGGGTGACGGGGCTCGGCGGCGGCCTCAACCTGACAGTGATCGCTGCCAACGGCGGCGTCATGCCGACGTCGATCGAGGCCGTGGCGGCGTCCGGAGCCCCCACAGCGGCGGGAGGCGCTTTCATCAACTCGGCAGCGATGCAGGCGCCTCGTTTCGCCTGGCTCGGTGACGTCTTCGCCATCCCCAGCTCATGGCCGCTGTCGAACGTGTTCAGTGTCGGTGACGTTCTCATTGTCCTCGGCGTTGCCATCGTCCTTCACCGCGGCGGCGGGTCAACGTTCGGTGCCGTTCGGCGCAACGCTCCGTCACCACCTCCTACGGTTTGAACCGCACCTGCTTCAAGGGCCTGCGGACGGGACCGGATCGTCTTCAGCCGCGGGGGAGTGGTGGCGGCCCGTCGTGGATCTACGTCCTTCGACGCTCGCCTGGCTGGACGCCACCCTCTCGTCAGCCGGGAGTGGTGGTCTGCCGCACGACCGTGCCATCGTCGGCCAGGTGGATACCACACTCGGTCTTGCCCGACCCTGCCCAACGGCCGGCGCGGGGATCCTCATTCGGCGCGGCCGCTCGGGTGCAGGGGGCGCAGCCGATCGAGCGGTAGCCTCTGGCGGCCAGCGGATGGCGCGGCAGGTCGTGGGCGCGCGCGTAGGCCTCGATGTCGCCGTCGGTCCAGGCCGCCAGCGGCGCCACCTTGACCAGCCAGCGACCGTCGTGGCGGCGGGCCTCGACGACCGGTGTTGCGGCCCGCTCGGGCGTCTGCACGCGGCGGACGCCGGTGGCCCAGCCGTCGTGGCCGGCCAGGATGCGGCGCAGCGGCATGGTCTTGCGTAACTGGCAACACGTCTCCGGCGAGCGCTCGTAAAGGGCAGGGCCGTAGCGCTCGGCTTGCTGCGCCACCGACACCCCCGGTCGGATGTCCAGAACCGTCAGGCCCAGGTCGGCGGCCAGCTGCCGCCGGTGGTCCATCGTCTCAGGAAAATGGAAGCCGGTGTCAAGGAACACGACCGGCACCTTCGGAGCCACACGGCTGAGCATGTGGAGCAGGGGAGCGGACTCGGCGCCGAATGACGAGGTCACCACGAAGCGGGGCACGACCCCGGCGGCCCAGGCCAGGATCCGGTCCGCGGGTTTGCCCTCCAGGTGGCCGGCAGCCTCGACGGCCAGCGATCGCATGAATGCCGCTTCGCCGTCGTCGGCGACCGCTCGAAAACGGTCGTCCTCCTGCGGCTGGTGACCCTGCAGCGTCGCGGTCACCGACGCAGCGACGACCGCGCGATCCTCGGCGGAGACCATCGCCACCAGGTGTCAGCTCGCCTTGCGCCGGGGTTCGGCCGCCGCCCGTCCGTACCCCCGCTCGGGCTGCAGGCGTTCGCGGAGGGCGGCGACGCCGAGGCGATCGCAGAAGTCGCCGAAAGACTCGGCCGCGCGCCGCTCGTCACGGTAGGCGGCAAGCACCGGGCGCAGCGCGCCGACCACGCCGGCGACCGGGATCCGGTCGGCGTACACGCGGTTGAGCCGGGTGCCGTTCGCATCGCCACCGAGGAAGATCGTGTAGTGGTCCTTGCCGCGGCCGACCAGCCCGACCTCCGTGCTGTAGGGGCGGGCGCAACCGTTGGGGCAGCCGGTCATGCGCACGTGGATCGCCTCCCGGCCCAGCCCAAGCACCTCAAGCTGGCGTTGCAGGGTGTCGATGACGTCCGGCAGCACCCGCTCGGCCTCGGCGATCGCCAGACCGCAGGTCGGCAACGCCGGGCAGGCCATCGCGTGGCGGACCGTGGGGGCGAGCTCGCCGACCAGCGGGATCCCGTGGCCGCGCAGCGTCGCCTCCAGCGCTGGTCGGTCGGCGGCGCTGACGTCGGTGAGCAGCACGTCCTGGCGCGGGGTGAACCGCATCCCGACCCCGAATCGCTCGACGGCTCGCCGCAGGCCGCTGCGCCAGCGGACGCCGTCGTCGACGATGCGGCCGTTGGGAACCCGCACGCCGAGAAATCCGATGTCCTCACCACCCTGGGGATGCCAACCGAGGTGGTCGTCGGTGCCGGCCCAGGACAGCGGCTGGGGCGACTTCAGCGCGCGACCAAGCCGCCGTGACAGCTCCGCGCCGAACGCGTCCAGGCCCCAGTCGGCGACCAGGTACTTCATGCGGGCGTGTTTGCGGTCGCCACGGTCGCCGTGGTCGCGCTGGATGCCGATGATCGCGGTGACCGTCTCCAACAGTTCGTCGCGCTCGACCGTGCACAGCGGGTCGCCCAGTCGCGGGTAGGTGGCGGGATTGTTGTGGCTCATCCCCAGACCGCCGCCGACGACGATCGTGAAGCGCTCCGGCCGGCCGTCGACAAGGTGGGGGACGATGCCGATGTCGTGGGTGTAGACGTCGACGCAGTTGTCGCCCGGGAAGGCAAAGCCGATCTTGAACTTGCGTGGCAGGTAGGTGGAGCCGTACAGCGGCTCGACCTCGTCGGGGCCACCGTCGGACGGCGCGGCGGCCGACACCGCGCGCTGGCCGTCCAGCCACAGCTGCCAGTACGTCTCGCTCTTCGGCTTCAGCTGGCGGGACAGCTCGGCGGCGACCTGCTGCAACCCGGCGTGCTCCCGGTCGGCCAGGGCGGCCGGGCAGCACATCACGTTGCGGACGACGTCGCCGCAGCCGGCCAGCGTGGTGACGAGGTGCCGGTTGAGGCTGCCGACAAGGCCGCGCAGGTCACCTTTGCGGACGAAGTGGTACTGGATGCCCTGACGGGTGGTGATCCGCAGCGAGCCGTTGCCGACCTGGTCGGCGAGCCGGTCCATCACGAGATACTGGTCGGCGGTCAGACGCCCGCCCGGGATGCTCGCACGCACCATGCAGACGTAGTCGCGGTCAAGCCCCTCCTGTCCGCGCTCGCGGCGCACATCCCGGTCGTCCTGCTGGTAGATGCCGTGGAACTTCAAGATGTGCGTCGTGTCCTTGTCGAAGGCGGCGGCGTCGTTGGCCAGTTCCTCGGCGAGTGTCCCGCGCAGGTACGCGCTGCCCGCCTTGACGTCTTCGAGTACTGATCGCTGCTGCTGGCTCACATCAAGCCTCCTTAGGAACGGCGAAACGCGCGGCGAACCAGGCGCACATGGAGAAAGCCGGGTGCGCGCGGCCGCCGACTGCCATTGCCGCGCGAGGTGCGACCCGGGTTCGGGTCAGGCCATGGGCTGGGGGATCGGTAGCGGAAGGCGCCCTTCCTGCGCGCAAGGCTAACCAGCCGTCCCCGAGGCGCCGGCAGTGGCAAGGATGCAAAGCCCCAGATCAGCGTGGGAACAGTGGAAACCTGGAACCCCCCGAGACGCTCGACCTGACGGTCCTCGACGACTGACCAGCCACCTAGGTTGTGGCTCGGGGTATCTTCGCGAGGGCCGGCCGCTCAGGTTCAGCGTGGTCAGCCGCTGCGTGGTCGCGAGCTGGCGGATCGTCGCTGGAAGGAGACCGCCGTGGCCGCCCACACCCCCGCCCAGGCGAGACGTGTACCTCCTGGACCGACCGGCGAAGGGGCAATTCCGCCGTATCTTGTGCCACTCGATCCCTGCGCGGTCGGAGGACGAGGTGCACCACATCGAGGTTGAAGGTCTTCGCATCGCCTATCGCGAGGCAGGGCAGGGGGCCGTCCTGGTGCTACTGCACGGGGCGTTCAGCGACAGCCGGGCGTGGCGAAGGCAACTCGGCGGGTTGTCCGACGCGTTCAGGGTGGTGGCATGGGACGCCCCGGGCTGCGGCGGGTCCACGGATCCGCCGGAGTCGTTCGGGATGTCCGGGTACGCCGACTGTCTCGCCGGATTCCTCAAGGCCATGGCGCTGGAGCGGCCGCACGTGCTCGGCCTGTCGTTCGGTGGCGGGCTCGCGCTGGCGTTGTACGAGCGCTATCCGACGGTGCCGAGGACGCTGGTGCTGGCGTCGGCCTACGCGGGGTGGGCCGGGTCGCTGCCACCCGAGGAGGTCGAGCAGCGCCGGCGACGGGCTTTGCGCGAGATCGACCTACCGCCCGAGCAGTGGGTCCGCGGCTACCTTCCAGGCCTGTTCACCGAGGCAGCGTCGCCGCAGGTCGTCGACGAAGCGGTCGCGATGATGTCCGAGACCCGAGCGGCTGGCATGCGCGCGATGCTGACCGCCTTCGCCGACGCGGACCTGCGGCACGTGCTGCCGCACATCGAAGTCCCGACCCTGCTGCTGTACGGCGACGCGGACCAGCGTGCCCCGCTGTCCGTGGCCGAGGATCTGCACGCCAAGATCCCCACCTCGAAGCTCGTGATGCTGCCCGGCGTGGGCCACGACAGCGCTGCAGAAGCGCCCGAGGCCTTCAATGCCGAGGTCCGAGGCTTCCTGCAATCATTGCAACCCTGACCTGGCGAGTATCACGTCGTCGCCGGCAGCGACGCCGCCCGTGGAGGAGGCTGGTTAGCGGCGTTCGAAGCGGCGCAGGCGCAGGCTGTTGCTGACGACGCTGACCGAGCTGAAGCCCATGGCCGCACCGGCGATGATCGGGTTGAGCAGACCCAGGGCGGCGAGCGGGATCGCGGCGGTGTTGTAGCCGAAGGCCCAGAACAGGTTCTGTGCGATCGTGCGGTAGGTCCGCCGCGACAGCGCGATGGCGGTGACGACACCGTCGAGGTCGCCGCGCATCAGCGTCAGGTCGCTGGACTCGATGGCGACGTCGGTGCCGGTGCCGATGGCGATGCCGAGGTCGGCTTGGACGAGGGCGGGGGCGTCGTTGACGCCGTCGCCGACCATGGCCACGACGTGGCCCTCGGTCTGGAGACGGGCGACTTCGGACTGCTTGTCGGAGGGCAGGACCTCGGCCAGGACCCGGTCGATGCCGACCTGGTCGGCGATCGCGTGGGCCACGGTGGCGCTGTCGCCGGTGATCATCGCGACCTTCAGGCCCAGGTCGTGCAGCCGCGCCACAGTGTCGGCGGCGCCGTCTTTGACGGTGTCGGCGACCGCGAGGACGCCACGGGTCTCGCCGTCCCAGCCGGCGAACACCGCGGTGCGGCCCTGGCGCTCGAGGTCCTCGGCTGCCTGATCCAGAGCGGTGGGCAGGATGAGGCCCGCCTCGGCCAGCAGCTTGCGGCGGCCGACCCAGACCGTGGTCCCATCCAGGTCGCCGCGCAGGCCCAGGCCGGGCAGCGTCTCGAATCCGGTGACCGCAGGGAGGTCGCCGACGCGGTCGCGGGCGCCGGCGGCGATGGCCTGTCCGATGGGATGCTCGCTGTCGGCCTCGACCGCGCCGGCGCGGCGCAACAGCTCGCCCTCGTCGTTGCCGGTGGCGGGGGTGACGTCGGTGAGGGCCATCTCGCCCTTGGTCAGGGTGCCGGTCTTGTCGAACACGACGGTGGTGACTGAACGGGAGCGCTCCAGCACCTCGGCGGACTTGATCAGCACTCCCAGCTGGGCGCCGCGGCCGGTGCCGACCATGATCGCGGTCGGGGTGGCCAACCCGAGGGCGCAGGGGCAGGCGATGATCAGCACCGCGACCGCGGCGAGCAGCCCCCCGGTGACGTCGCCGGCCAGCGCCCACCAGCCCAGGAACGTGACCGCGGCAATGCCGATCACGGTCGGCACGAAGATGCCCGAGATGCGGTCGGCCAGGCGCTGCGCGCCCGACTTGCCGGTCTGGGCGTCTTCGACCAGCCGCACGATCTGCGCGAGCGCGGTGTCGGCGCCCACGGCCGTCGTGCGGACGGTCAGCACGCCGGAGGCGTTGATCGTCGCGCCCGACACCTTCGCCCCGACCGTCTTTTCCACAGGGACCGACTCGCCGGTGAGCATCGCCTCATCGACCGCCGAGGCGCCATCGACGACCTCGCCGTCGACCGGGACCTTCTCGCCCGGCCGGACGCGCAGCAGGTCACCGACGACCACCTGGTCGACCGGGACCATCACCTCGGCTCCGTCGCGGATGACGCGCGCCTCCTTGGCGCCCAGCTCCAGCAGCGCCCGGATGGCCCTGCCGGCGTTGCCCTTCGCGCGCGCCTCGAAGTAGCGGCCGAGCGTCAAGAACCAGATGATCAGCACGGCGGTCTCGAAGTACAGGTCCATCCCGCCGATGGCGAGCTGGTAGACGCTGAACGAGAACGCCGACAGGGTGCCGATCGCGATGAGTGTGTCCATGTTGGCGCTGCGGACCAGCGCGCGGCGGCCGGCCTCGCGCAGGAACGGCCAGCCCACCCAGAACTGCAACGGGACCGCGACCGCCAGCATGGTCCAGCGCAACGTGGGGTTGGTCATCGCGTCGTGGCCGACGAACATGGTGGCGAGCATGAACAGCGCCGCCGGCGTGGCCACCAGCACGCGGGTCAACCAGGAGCGCTTCGCGCGCTCCTCGACCTCGTGCGGGTCCTCGGCTGGGACGCTGCGCCCCGTGCCGAGCGGGCGCAGCTGGTAGCCGATCTTGGCCACGGCGGCCTGCCACGCGGCCACGTCGGGCTCAGCGACTGCAGACGCGACGCGAGCCTTGCCGGTGGCGAAGTTGACCTCGGCCCCGGCGACGTCGTCGCGCTTGGACAGCACGCGTTGCACACGGGCCGCGCACGACCCGCAGGTCATCCCCTCCACGCGCAGGTCCATCGTGCGCTCATCTGCCGATGTCGTTGCCATCAGGCGTTTCCCTTCTGTGCTTCCTGCCGGGGCGGCCCGCCCATGGTCTCTGTTGGGGGGCCGGGCAGACATTCCGCTGGTCGCGCACCTGCCTGTCCAACGTCCGCCCATATTACCCTACTGGGGTATTCTACAGCAACGCGCCGGAGTGGCCGGCCTGGACCACAAGCGAGGGGAGAGGGCATGGTCGACTTCGTCAGGTCGCCAGCAACAGCGGGGCGTAGGTGAGCCGCTGCAGGAGGATGGCGGCCTGTCCCACGGTGAGGGTCGCTTCCATGCCAGCTTCGCGGTGCCCCGGCACGGAGCAGTAGATGGTGTAGGTCCCTGCCTCCTCGACGGTGAGCCCGCCGACGGCGGTTTCCCCGGGATCGACTGCCAGATGGAAGCCGTGATTCTCGACATTGAAGTCGTGCAACACGTCGGTCGAGGTGAGCGCAATGTTCGCCAGCTGTCCGGCGTTGATCGTCAGCTCGACCGGCTCGAAGCTGAAGGAGCCTCCGGTGACCGCCAACTCCGGCGCACCTTCGATCGATACTGGCGCTTCGGCGGCCTCCTGGCTGGCGCTGGCGTGCTCATCTCGTGGTTCATGCCCTCCGTCTGGCCCCCGGCGCCCGAAGAACCGGTGCATGCGGACAGGGCCCAAGACCAGGGCTGCAGGGAAAGCAACTACGGCCCAGCGTGGGCGATGCGTGCGCATGACGGTTTGTCCTCCGTGATAGCCGATACATATACCCTAGCAGGGTATAGTTATCCGTCCCACCGCTGCCGTTGCGAAGCCGTTACGCCTTGATCAGCCGTTCGATCGCCTTGGTGGCCTCGGTGACCATCGCGTCTGCGTGGTCGCGGTCGTCGCCAGCCGCCGCATCACGCACACAGCCGCGGACGTGCTCGTCGAGCAGGCCCACCGCCACGCTCTGCAGCGCCTTGGTGGCCGCCGCCACCTGGTTGAGGATGTCAATGCAGTAGGTGTCCTCGTCGATCATCCGCTGCAGGCCACGGATCTGCCCCTCGATGCGGCGTAGCCGCTTGAGGTAGTCATCCTTGTTCATCGTGTAGCCGCGCATCACTGCCTCCTATGTTGTCACCGCCCCTACCACAACAGTGTAGGGGTAGGGGGTATTTGGCGCCGTATAGTCAACAAGTGGCACCAGCGCTGGCATGGCGACGCCCGGCGGTCCTGGGGGCTGCCAGCGGCAGACTCGTGCCTGTGGCCGGGCAGCTGGCGCGGTAGTCCGCCTTCTGCTCGGCCGCCGCGTGACATCCCCCGCGAGCGTCGGGGTACCGCGCTCCATCGCGCTGAATGACCTCGACCAGGTTTTCGATCGCTCGGAAGTCGTCTCCGCTGCGCTTGCAGGGTGGCAGGTCGACGGCCAGGCCGTCACAGCGTCACAGCGTCACGCCGACCAGTGGGGGGACGCCGAGGCGCTGCTAGGACGGTTCGACGCGGCTCAGGAAGTCCAGCACCCGTGACCACATGAGCTCGGCCTCGGCGGGCTGGAACTCGTCGGTCTTGCTCGGGTCGGCGAAAAGATGCCCGGAGCCCGGGTAGTCATAGACCACCACCCGACCGCCGGCCGTTGCAGCCGCTGCGCTGACGGCGTCGATGCCCACCTGCAGCCAGGTGGCGTAGTCGGTGTCGAAGGTGCCCATCGCCAGAGCGGTTGCGCTCATCGCCGCGAACACTCCGAACGCCGGCGGCGGGGGCGGCACACGCGTCGGAACGGTGCGACTCAGCGGTCCTGGAGTACGGACAGAACGTTGCCGGCGGGGTCCTTGAACCACGCGATGTACGGGCCTTCGCCGCGGAAGATGCCCTTGTCGTCGAGGTCGAAGCCGTCGTAGCGCTCGCAGC
>JALZLF010000126.1 GCA_030858865.1 Actinomycetota bacterium
CGGTCACGCTGCTTCTTCAGCACCGCGGCGGCGATGGCGGCGAGAGCGGCCAGCAGGAGGGTACGGCTGCGCATTACGACGCTCCTTGGCGTTCGAGAACGGGTGGGCCATCGAGGACTTGAACCTCGGACCTCACCCTTATCAGGGGTGCGCTCTAACCGCCTGAGCTAATGGCCCCGCTGCGGCGTGGAGTCTAGCGACCCCGCTCATCGTCGGCCAACGTGATCCGCAGCCCGCCGACCAGGTCGGAGATGAGGTTGTACAGGAAGCTCATGAACACGTTGATGCCGCTCCACAACACCACGTTGACCAGCCCGACCAGGAAGATCACCCGGGCGATGTTGACGCCGTTGATGCGCACCAGCTCCAGCCCGACCTTGCCGAGCAGCTCCTGCAGCGCTTCGATGAGCCCGAGACGGATGACCACGGCCCAGAACACCGTCAGCCCCAGCATCACCACCAGCAGGACGCAGAAGTAGAAGATGAGACTGAGCTTCAACACCGACCAGGGGTCGATCTTGCGGACCGTGGTGCGGTGGCGTACAGCGCGTGACGCGGGGAGCGGTTGGCTGCGGGCGCGGGACGGCTCGAGCCGGGTCCGGTCGGCGGCTCCGCGTTGGCTCGTGGTCATGGAGGCAAAGTCTACGGCCTCGTCGGATTCGCCTGTGCCAGCCATGCCTGTCCTACAGTCGCAGATCGTTGTGGACCACGGCCTCGGCCACGTCGTGCAGCTTGCGGCTGTTGCTGCGCGCGTAACGGCGCAGCCGCTGGAAGGCCTCGGTCACGGGGATCTGGTGCTGCTCGGCGAGCATGCCCTTCGCCTGCTCGATGATCACCCTGCTTTCCAGCGCGTGCTGGAGTTGCTCGGACCGCTGCGTGGAGCGCTCGACCTGTCGGGCATTGAGAATGTAGACCGTGGCGATGTCGGCCAGGACCTGCCCGGCCTCGATCTCGCCGGTCTCCAGCGCGCCCGGCCTGCTCCGGTACAAGTTGAGCGCTCCCACGTGGTCGTCGCCGATCCGCATAGGGAAGCTGTACACGGCGCGAAGACCGGACTCCAAAGCGCCTGCGCCGAACGCTGGGAAGCGCTCGGTGTCGGTAAGGTCGGGCACCACCACCTGCTCACCGCTGCTGTAGGCGTGCAGGCAGGGGCCCTCGCCCAGCTCGATCTGCAGGTCTTCGATGTCGCGGACGGTCTCGTCGGAAGCCGCCACGAACCGCAGGACGTCGTGCTCGTCGGCCAGCATCACCCCCGCACCATCGACGGGCAGCACATCACAGACGTGGTCGCACAGCTCTTCGAGCATGTCGGCGACCTTGTAGCTGCCGACCAGTGCGTGGGCGAACTGCGTGAGCACCGCGCCGAGCTTGGCCTCGTCCATGTCAACCGCCAGCCAGATCTTCGACTTCCATCACCCGGGCGATGGAGGCGACTTTGGCGCCCTCGGACGGCTTCATCACCCGCACGCCCTGGGTGGAGCGCCCGGTGGGCCGGATGTCCTTGACGTCCATGCGGATGATCGTCCCGGTGTCGGTGATGATGAAGATCTCCTGCTCGTAGGCGGCCACAAGAGCCCCGACGAGCCCGCCGCGGGACTCCACCAGCGTTGCCGTCTGCACCCCCTTGCCGCCGCGCCGCTGCACCGGGTAGCGCTCCAGCGGCGTCCGCTTGCCGTAGCCCTCCTCGGTCACCACCAGCAGCTGGCCGTCGGGGACCGTCCTGGTCATCGACAGCACCTCGTCGCCGGCGGACAGGTTCATGCCCCGCACCCCAGACGTGTCACGACCCATCGGCCGGGCGTCGGCCTCGGCGAAGCGGATGGACATCGCCTGGCGTGACACCAGGATCGTCTCGTCCTGGCCGGAGGTCACCTGCACTCCGATCAGCTCGTCGCCCTCGCGCAGGTTGATGGCGATGAGCACGGTGCGCGGACTGTCGTACTCGCTGAGCAGGGTGCGCTTGACCATGCCCTGCCGAGTGGCGAACAGCAGGAACTGCGGCTGCTCGGGGCGGAAGTCCTTCAAGTCGACGACCGCCGCGATGGTTTCGTCCGGTTGCAGGGTCAGCCCCTCGACGTTGGCCACGTACGTCCCGCGGGCGGTGCGGCTCTTCTCGGGGACCTGCCAGGCCTTGACCCGGTACACCCGCCCCTGGTTGGTGAAAAACAGCAGCCAGTGGTGGGTGGTGGTCACGAACAGGTCCCGCACGATGTCGTCGGAGCGCAGGGCACCGCTGGTGACGCCCTTGCCGCCGCGCTTCTGGGTGCGGTATTCGCTGACCTTCACTCGCTTGACGTAGCCGGCGCGCGTCAGCGTGACCACGACCTCCTCTTCGGCGATGAGGTCTTCCATGTCGAAGTCGCCACCGCCGGGAACGATGCGGGTCCGGCGGGCGTCACCGAAGCGGTCCCGCAGCTCGGTCAGCTCCTCGACGATGATCCCCCGCACCCGGCTGGGGTCGTCCAGGATGGCCTGCAGCTCGGCGATGAGACTCTGCAGCTCGGCGTACTCGTCGAGGATGCGCTGACGCTCAAGGGCGGCCAGCCGGCGCAGCTGCATGTCCAGGATCGCCCGGGCCTGGGTCTCGGACAGCTCGAAGCGCTCCTGGAGCTGTCCCAGCGCCGCGTCCGCCGAGGGAGCGCCACGGATCAGCGTGATCACCTCGTCGAGGTTGTCCAGCGCCACGATGAGGCCTTCGAGGACGTGCGCGCGGTCGGTGGCCTTGCGCAGCCGGTAGGCCGTCCGCCGGGTGATGATCACGATCTGATGGTCGATGTAGGCGGCGATGGTGGCCTTCAGCGACAGCGTCCGCGGCACGCCGTCGACCAATGACAGGTTGATGACGCCGAAGGTGTCCTGCAGCTGGGTCATCTTGTAGAGCTGGTTGAGCACGACCTGGGCGTTGGCGTCGCGCTTCAGCTCGATGACCAGCCGGGTGCCCTGGCGGTTGGACTCGTCGCGCAGGTCGCGGATGCCCTGGATGCGCCGGTCGCGGACCAGCTCGGCGATCTTGACCGCGAGGTTGGCCTTGTTGACCTGATAGGGCAGCTCCGTGACGACGATGCGCTCGTTGCCCTTGCTGTCCTCTTCCACCTCGGTCACCGCGCGCATCCGGATGGAGCCGCGGCCGGTCTCGTAGGCCTCGCGGATGCCCTGGGTGCCCATGATCAGCGCCCCGGTCGGAAAGTCCGGCCCCGAGACGTGGGCCATCAGCCCGTCCAGCTCGATGGCGGGGTCGTTGACCGTCGCGATGACGGCGTTGGTCATCTCCACCAGGTTGTGCGGCGGGATGTTGGTGGCCATGCCCACGGCGATGCCGGAGCTGCCGTTGACCAGCAGGTTGGGGAACCGCGACGGCAGGACCACCGGCTCGACTTCCTGCCCGTCGTAGTTGTCGACGAAGTCGACGGTCTCTTCGTCGATGTCGCGCAGCAGCTCCATGGCCAACGGCGACAGGCGCGACTCGGTGTAGCGCATCGCCGCGGCGGGGTCGCCGTCCACCGAGCCGAAGTTGCCGTGCCCGTCGATCAGCGGGTAGCGGATCGCCCAGGTCTGGCCCATGCGGACCAGCGCGTCATAGATCGCCGAGTCGCCGTGCGGGTGGTACTTCTTCATCACGTCGCCGACGGCGGCCGCCGACTTGCGGTGCTGGGTACCGGCGCGCATGCCGCCCTCGAGCATCGAGAACAGGATCCGCCGGTGCACCGGCTTGAGGCCGTCGTGCACGCTGGGCAGAGCCCGGCCCACGATCACGCTCATGGCGTAGTCGAGGTAGGAGCGTTGCAGCTCGTCTTCGATCTCGACCAGCTCGACGCGCCCTCTCGGGTCGACAGGAGTCAAGGCGGGCGGCAGGACGTCGTCGGTCATGGCAGTTCCCTCAAGCGGTAGGGCAGATCAGCGGGGGCGCACGTCGAGCACGACGCGCGGCGGCTCGGACAGGGTGTGCAGCCAGAAGTCGGTGGCGGTCTTGGCGTTGACGACGAGGCGGACGCGCCGCTGGTCGGCGGTGACGTCGATATCTCCCAGGATCTGCACGGCCGGCGCCAGGTCGTCCGCGGTGACGTCGTCGGTGATCATGCCGTGCACCCGCAACACCACGTCGCGGCCGCGCTGTCGAGCCACGCTGCGGGGCACGACGCCTGCCTCCAGATCCTCGGACCCCTCCAGCTCCAGCGTGACCCGCAGGTAGCCGGCGCGGCTGCTGGCGCTGATGCCGCTGACCCTCACGGGCGCGTCACCACGGGCGCCGATGCGCTGGACGCGCGTCGTGAACCCCGCGCCGTCCAGCGCACCCTCGCCTCCGGGCTTGGTGCCGATGACGCTGTCGTCGCGGACCAGGGTGCGTGGCAGGTCCCAGGCTCGCCAGAACCGCCCGCCGGACCTGCCGTCAACGGTCAGCTGCACCTTCTGGATGGTGGGGAACTCGGTCAGAGTGTTGGCGATCGCGGCCAGTGCCAGCTGTTCGTTGACGGGACGGTCGTCCACGGCTGCGGCGTCCTCGACCGACTCGGCGGACAGGTCGACGCGCGCGGTGTCGCCGGTCACCGTGAAGGCCTGGATCGTGCTGCTGGTCGGCAATGGCGCCACCAGCCCTGCATCGTTGGCGCGAGGCCCTTGCAGCAGGAGGGCCAGCGCCCGGCGCGGCAGGTCGTCGCTGACCGCCACCTCGCGTACCACGGGAACCAGGTGAGCCTGCCTGCCGCGGCCGCCCCGGAAGTACAGCGTCAAGTCGACGCGGTCGTCACGCTGCATAGCCGCCTCGGACGCCACGTCGGCCGCTGGCATCGTGCGCGTGCACCCCGCCCCGGCAAGGGCGAGGATGACGAGGAGCGAGCAGCACCGGCGCACGGGCGCGGCTACACGTCCAGGAAGCGCACGTCGCGGGCGTTGCGCACGATGAAGTCGCGGCGCGCTTCGACGTTGTCGCCCATGAGCACGGTGAACATCTGGTCGGCGGCGGCAGCGTCTTCCATCGTGACTTGCAACAGGGTGCGGCCCGCCCGCTCCATCGTGGTGGTGGCCAACTGGTCGGCGTCCATCTCGCCGAGGCCTTTGAAGCGGCTGATCCGAGGGCGCTTACCGCCCGAGCCGTTGCCTGCGATCTCGGCCAGGATCGTGTCGCGCTCACGGTCGGAGAAGGCGTAGCGGATCTTGTCCTTGTCCTTAGCCTTGGTTCCGGGCGGCTCGATCTGGTACAGCGGTGGCTGCGCGATGTAGACGTAGCCCGCGTCGATCAGGTCGCGCATGTGACGGAACAGAAACGTCAGCACCAGCGTGCGGATGTGGGCGCCATCGACGTCGGCGTCCATCAGCATGACGACATGGTGGTAGCGGGCCTTGCTCAGGTCGAAGTCGTCGCCGATCCCGGTACCGATGGCGGTGATCAGCGCCTGGATCTCCTTGTTCTCCAGGATCTTGCCCAGCCGCGCCTTCTCGACATTGAGGATCTTGCCGCGGATGGGAAGGACGGCCTGGGTGACCCGGTCACGGGCCATCTTGGACGACCCACCTGCCGAGTCGCCCTCGACGATGAAGATCTCACAGCGGCTGGGGTCGTTCGACTGGCAGTCAGCCAGCTTGCCGGGCAGTGCGGTGGACTCCAGCAGACCCTTGCGGCGGGTCAGATCGCGGGCGGCGCGGGCCGCCAGACGCGCGCGGGCCCCCTGGATTGCCTTGTTGACCACGATTCGAGCCTCGGCGGGGTGCTCGTCGAACCAGCTGCGCAGACGCTCGTTGCAGGTGCGCTCCACGAAGCTGCGCATCGGCGTGTTGCCCAGCTTGGTCTTGGTCTGCCCCTCGAACTGCGCATCGGCAAGCTTGACCGACACGATGGCGGTCAACCCTTCGCGGATGTCCTCGCCGGTCAGCGCAAGATCCTTCTCCTTGCTCCCGGGCCGCAACAACCCTGAGTCCTTGGCGAAGCGGTTCACCACGTTGGTCAGGGCCTTCTTGAAGCCCTCCTCGTGCGTGCCGCCCTCATGGGTGTTGATGGTGTTGGCGAAGGTGTGAATCGACTCGTGGAAGCTGGCGTTCCACTGCAGGGCGATCTCAACCTCGTGCGGCCCGTTGCCGTTGGACTCGCTGGCAGTGAAGTGCAGGATCCCAGGGTGCAGGGCCTCCTTGCTGTCGTTGAGGTGCCGCACGAAGTCGCGCAACCCACCCTCGGCGAGAAACACCGCCGTTTGCGGTTCGCTGGTGTCGGGGTCGAGATGGCGCTCGTCAAGAACGGAGATCTTCAGACCGGCACTGAGAAAAGCTGTCTCCCGGAAGCGGGTCGCCAGCGTCTCCCAGTTGTAGTCGGTGCTCTCGAAGACCTCGGAGTCGGCCCAGAAGGTGATCGACGTGCCGGTGCCGAACCCTTCCTCTGCTCCCCAAGCGTCTCCGTCCTCGGACGCCTCCCGGACCACGGCGACGGGTCCGTCGGGGACTCCCCGGCGGAACGTCTGGCGATACAGCCTGCCGTCCCGTCGAACCTCCGCCACCAAGCGGCTGGACAGCGCGTTGACCACGGAGACGCCGACACCGTGCAAGCCCCCCGACACTGCGTAGGACTTGCCGTCGAACTTGCCGCCGGCGTGCAGCACGGTCAGCACGACCTCCAGCGCGGACTTGCGTAGGGTGGGGTGCTCGTCGACCGGGATGCCTCGGCCGTTGTCGACGACCTGCACCCCTCCGTCGGCAAGCAGCCGCACGTCGATCGCGCTGCAGCGACCGGCCATGGCCTCGTCGACGGAGTTGTCAATGACCTCATAGACCAGATGGTGCAGGCCGCGGGGACCGGTGGAGCCGATGTACATGCCGGGCCGCTTGCGGACCGCCTCGAGGCCTTCCAGGACGGTGATGTCAGCGGCACCGTACTCGCCGAGTCCAGACTCCACGGGCTACTTTCTGTTGAGCTGCGAGCGCGACGCGCGGATCTGCAACGTCTCGCGCGGTCGTCGGAAAATGCTTCAACGCGGCCGTGCCATAATGCGGCCGGTTCTTCTCCTTGAGCGTACCACAGACACGCCGTGCCTCCCAGAAGGCCGCAGGCGGCGTTTGCGCTGGTCAAAGCGCTATCAGGATCCCGTCAAGCGGCCGGTGGTCACCGTCACCTTCGTCACCTCCCCCACCCCGAGCACCGCATTGGCGCGTGCCAGCAGCTCGGGTGCCAGAAACCCGACCTGCGTGGCCCAGGCCGACGACACCGCGCGGACGACCAGCACTCCACCGGCGAGGCGGACCGGCTGGACATGGCGGGCCAGCTGCTCCCCGGCGATCTCGTCCCAGTGCTGGTGGATGCGAGCGCCTCGAAGCCGCGCTTCCCAGCCCCGGCGTCCGCTGATCGAGGCCAGCAGGGCGCCGACCTCCTCGGGCTCGGGACCCTCCGGCCGACGATCGGGATCGCTGGGATCACTCAGTCTGGTCATCGTGCCTCCAGCGCTTCCACACGACCTTCACGCACCAGGTGCCGAGGTCCTGCCAGCGGCACGTCGGCATCGACGGCCGCGGTCACGATCACCTGTTCGAAGGCATCGCAGCGCTCTGCCAGGCGGTGACGACGCAGCTCGTCGAGTTCGGCGAATACGTCGTCGAGCAGCACCACGGGCTCCTCCCCGACGTCGTGGAGCACCTCGATGCTCGCCAGCCGCAGGGCCAGGGCCAGCGACCAGGTCTCCCCGTGGCTGGCGTAGCCCTTCGCGGGCAGACCGTTGAGCGTCATCATCAGCTCGTCGCGATGCGGGCCGGCAAGGGTCACGCCGCGCTCTCGCTCGGCTTCGCCAACCAACGCCAGCCCCGCCCGCAGCTCCTCTGCCAACGCCGCTGGATCCGGCACGCCACCGCCGGGCACCGCCTCGACCCGCCGCCCCGTCGACAGCTCGTAGACCAGCCGCAGATGGCCGCGGGCCTCGCGCTGCGGGGAGGTGGCGACCAGGTCACGGTAGGCGGCATCCGCCGGGCCGGCGAGGGCGTGCACGACCGCGATCCTCGCCGCCAGCAGACTCGCCCCCGCCGACACCAACGACTCGGTCCAGGTCGGCAGGGTCTGCTCGAGCAGACCGTGCGCTTGGGTCCGCCCCCTCGCCCGGTGCTGGCGCAGGAGCGAGTTGCGCTGGCGCAGCACCCGCTCGTACTCCAAGCGGGCCGTCAGATACGCGGGCCGCCGCTGTGCCAGCAGCTCGTCGAGGAAGCGGCGGCGATCAGCCGGGTCCCCGCGGACCAGACCGAGGTCCTCGGGTGCGAACAGAATGCTGCGGATCTGGCCGATCGCGTCGCGGAACCGCGGTTGGGGTTGCCCGTTGAGCCGCGCGCGGTTGCGACCGCCAGGGCGCAGCTCCAACTCCACGGTCAACCCACGCCCCGTCACTGCTGGGCTTGCGCCGCTGGAGCTGACGACGTCGGTGCGTGCGACAGCCCGCACGACCGCAGCATCGGCGCCGACCCGTACCAGCGGCGCGTCCGCGGCGACGCGGTGACTGCCGCCGATAGCCAGGTAGTGCATCGCTTCCAGCAGGTTGGTCTTGCCCTGCGCGTTGGGGCCGACGACCACGCTCACCCCGGATCCCAAGCTCAGCGTCGCGGCGGCGTAGGAGCGGAAGTCGACGAGCTCAAGGCGCTCGAGGAACACTCCGCCGCTAGACGCGCACCGGCATGAGCAGGTAGAGGAAGTCCGGTCCCTCGGGTTCATCCACGCCCTGGGTGGTAGGCGCCGGCCGCAGCACCGCCGGCTTGAGCTCGTCGCGGAACTCCAGCACGACCCGTTCGCTGCCGGCTGCGTCGAGCCCGTCAGTCAGGTAGCGCGGATTGAATGCGATCTGCAGCGGCTCTCCCTCCAGCTGCCCGGGCAACGACTCCTCGGCCTGGCCTACCTCGCCGCTGCCGGCCGTGACCCGCACCGAATCCGCCGTCAGGTGCAGCGTGACGGGCGTCGCGGTGGTGTTGGCGTCGCCCACCACCGACACCCTCTTGGCCACCTCCATCAGCTCGGCGCGGTCGACCACGAGCCGTCGCTCCGAGCCGGCAGGGATCAGCTGGCGGACGTCCGGAAACTTGCCCTCGATGAGACGGGTGGTCAGGCGCCGGTCGCCGAACGCGAAGGTCACCTGCCCGGCTTCCAGCAACAGGCGTACCTCGCTACCGAGTAGCTCGGCGGAGCGGCGGGCCTCCTCCAGGGCGCGACGCGGCACCAGCACGGTGCGCTCGGTGCCCTGATCCCAGGGCACGGTTCGCACCGCCAGGCGATATGAGTCGGTCGCCGAGGCGGTCAACCCCTTCGTCGTCGCCTCCAGTTGCACGCCGGTCAGCACGGGGCGGGCATCGTCGGCGCTGGCGGCGCGTGCCACCTGCGCCACGGTGCGGGCGAACTCCTCGGACTTCATCACGGCCACGACCGCGTCGGACCCCGGCTCGGGCAGCGACGGGAAGTCCTCGGCCGGCATCAGCCGCAGGTCGAACTGCGCTCGGCCACATGCCAGATGCAGCCGCTCCTTGGCGGCCTCGGCCGACACGGCGGCGTTGGGAAGGCTGCGAACCACGTCACCCAACAGCCGGCCGGGGATCAGTGCAACGCCGTCGGATTCCGCCTGGACCGGGATTGACAGCTCGCTGGCCATCTCCAGGTCGGTTGACGACAGCAGCAGCCGATCACCGCTGACCTCCAGGCGAACCCCCGACAGCGCCGGCAGGGTGGCTCGAGCACCCACGGTGCGCAGCGCCCACGCGGCAGCGTCGGCGAACTCACTGCGTTCTGCCCGGAACTTCATGTGCTCCTCCGTTCTCGGCTGTCCACCGAGTTGGCCCCGCCCGGCTTTGAAGGGCCTTTGTCAATATCGAAACCACCGACGTCGTCGGGGCGGCACCAAGCTGTGGACCGACTGCGTTGTTCCTGGTCAGGGGGTCGTTGTCGCTGTTGACGGGCTGTGCGTGGGATGGGGACGACGGTGTGGGCCAAGGCCGGGTTGTCCACCTCGACGGAAACCACACAGCTGCAACTGCGGGCAACCGCGGGTTGTGCCCAGCCGGTCCACGGGGTTCTCCAGCGCCTGTCCACAGTCCTTTGTCCTACCGCTGTGGCTGCTTGAGGACGGGTCTTGTGTCCTACCGCTGTGGCTGCTTGAGGACGGGTCAACGCGCTTGCCGAGCACTGGTCTTGACCCGACTCGTCAGTTCCTGTACCTGCTCGTAGATCGCGGGGCGTTCCTTCATGAGGCCGCTGATCTTGGAGTTGGCGTGCATCACGGTGGTGTGGTCGCGACCGCCGAAGGCTTGCCCGATCTTGGGCAGTGACAGGTCGGTCAACTCGCGCGTCAGGTACATGGCGATCTGGCGTGCCGTGACCAACTGGCGGGTGCGGTTGGGGGAGCACAGGTCGTCCAGGGTCAATCCGAAGTAGGTTGCGGTCTCGGTCATGATCAAGCTGACCGAGATCTCGGAGTTGCCGCCATCCGGGAAGAGGTCCTTGAGCACCACCTGGGCCATGTGCAGGGTCACCTCCGTCTGCTGCAGGCTGCCCGCTGCCGTGACCCGGATCAGCGCCCCCTCCAACTCCCGGATGTTGGACTGGATCCGACTGGCGATGAGCTCGAGCACGTCGTCGGGCACCGGGAGGTGGTCCTGTCCCGCCTTCTTGCGCAGGATGGCCAACCGCGTCTCCAGGTCCGGCGGCTGGATGTCGGTGATCAGCCCCCACTCGAAGCGCGTCCGCAGGCGATCCTCGAGCTGGCCGATCTGCTTGGGTGGTCGGTCCGAGGAGATGACGATCTGCTTTTGCGCGTTGTGCAGGGTGTTGAAGGTGTGGAAGAACTCTTCCTGTGTTCGTTCGCGGGTCGCCAGGAACTGGATGTCGTCGATGAGCAGCACGTCGACATCGCGGTAACGGCGCTGGAAGGCAACCTGCCGCCGGTTGCTGATGGCGTCGATGAACTCGTTGGTGAACTGCTCGGTGGTGACGTAGCGCACTTTGAGGCGCGGATACAGGTTGGTCGCGTAATGCCCGACCGCTTGCAGCAGGTGCGTCTTGCCCAGCCCCGCGCTGCCATAGATGAACAGCGGGTTGTAGGCCTTGGCCGGTGCTTCGGCCACGGCGAAGGCTGCGGCGTGCGCGAAGCGGTTGCTGGCGCCGATGACGAAGCGGTCGAACGTGTACTTCTCATTCAGTGCGCTGTCGCGGTCAGCCGCCGACCGGGGAAAGGCCTCCGGCGCCCAGGCGTTTCGCTCGGCAGGGCGATCTGGGAGCTCGGCCACGTCCACGGGTCCCGGTTGGGGGTCTGGACGGACGGTCACCACGACGTGCAGCGCCCGTCCCGCCGCCTTGGTGATAGCGCGCCGCAGCGCCGGCCCATAGCGGGTATCCAGCTGTTCACGCGCGAAGCTATGCGGTGCGGCCAGTACGACGGTGTCCTGGTCGAAGCCCACGGGGCGGGTCTGGTCCAGCCAGGCGCGCAACGCGGCACCCGTGAGGCTGTCCTGCAGATCGGCGAGTGACCGGGTCCAGAGGTCGTCCAAGTCGATGACCACGCTGTCTGGCACCGGGATCTCCTTGACGTGCGAAGGGTTTTCCACATCGCCCTCCACAGTTGTGGATAGGCGTTCTTTCCCAGGGTGACCGGGACATCTAGTGGGATGCGCCGGCAGGCGCACTGAGTCCACACGACAGCAGGGAAGCGGTGATCCCTTCGGCGGCGGCCACGCCACTGCTGAACATCCGCTGGATGTCCGCCCAGGCCCGACGATCCGTTGCGCACGCCAGCCGCAGCCCGACAACACCGGTGCTCGGCGCCCGCAGTGACCCCTCCCGTCGAGCTCCCGCCCAACGTTGGTACCTGAGCCCCGACCCATTGCTGGAGTCTTTGAGAGTGGCTAAAGAATCGCCATCCGGTTCGGGACGTTGGGGAGTATAGGCCCCGCCGAAATCGGGTGGCAAGGTCATGTCCACAGGCGCGTCGATGCTGCCCGCGACAGCCCGTCCGGTGTTCTCGCGGGGCTGCGTACCGGGACACGGCGCCGATTGACTGCCCGGGAAGCCGCCGCGATACAGTGTCCGGTCGGGACGGCAAGCCTTGTCGTCGGCACCCTTAGGCCTCGTCGTTCGACATCCGCGTCGATGTCGCGCCGGGCCGCAGCCAGTCAGGCGCCGCCGCCCCCGGCATGGTGCGTTCGGCTGCCCACCGCGCGCCACCTGGCAGCCAACCAACACAGGGGAACGAGACCATGAAGCGCACCTTTCAGCCGAACACCCGTCGCCGCAAGCGCAAGCACGGCTTCACCCACCGCATGCGCACGCGTGCCGGTCAGACGATCATCAAGCGGCGCCGGGCCAAAGGCCGCAAGCGGTTGACGGCCTGAACGACCGCCGGGGCCACGACGAGGCGGGGAAGGCGCAGCCAATCGCTGATAGCTCGGCCATGGAGCACGCGGCTGCACTCGCTGCCAGCCTTGGGCGGCGGGGGCTGCGCGAAGACGAGCGGCCTCCTATCGTGGGCGGCCAGGCACAGTGTGTGCCGTTGCCGCCCATGCGCCCTTCCCGACTGCAACGCAACAACGACATCCGGGCCGTGCTCACGGGCCGGAATGTCGTGCACGGCCCGGACATGGTCGTCCACGCCGGCGCTCGGGCTGGAGGCGGAGCCACTGCCGATGCGCGAGGCGCAGCGGGCGTCGATGCGACACGGGTCGCGGTGGTGGCCGGGCGCAAGGTCGGCGGTGCAGTGCATCGCAACCGCGCAAAGCGGCGCCTGCGGGCGGCGTTGGCGGGTGGATCGTTCCCCAGCGGGTTCGACGTGGTGGTCGTCGCCCGCCGTGGTGTGCTGAGCGCCGATTTCCAGTCCCTTCAGGCCGAGCTGGAAGCACTGGTCAACCGAGCCGCCGCCCGGGTTCCGACCGCCCGATGAGCCCGTTGGCCTGGCTGCTCACCATGCTGGTCAAGGCCTACCGGGCCGTTCCCAAGCCCGGCCCCGACCTGTGCCGCTTTCTGCCGAGCTGCTCGCAGTACGCCCTGGACGCACTGGCGGGGCATGGCGCGCTGCACGGCGGCCGGCTGATCCTGCGGCGGCTCGCCCGTTGCCATCCCTTCCACCCCGGCGGGGTGGATCCGGTGCCGTCGCCAACCGGCGGCGGGCCGACCATGATCTAAGAGGAGACGACCGCGCGTGAATGCGCTCTGGAATGGCCTGCTTGACATCATCGAGTACGTGCTGCGGTTCTTTCACACCGCCACCTCGCCGATCTTCGGTGACGCCGCGGCGTGGGGGTGGGCCATCGTCCTGCTCACGGTTGCGGTCCGGGTGGTCCTGCTGCCGCTGGCGGTGAAACAGACCAGGTCGCAGCGGGCGATGCAGAAGCTGTCGCCGGAGATGAAGAAGGTGCAGGCCAAGTACAAGACCGACCGCAGCCTGATGCGGTCCAATCCGGAGAAGTACAAGGACCAGCGCCAGAAACAGCAGGAAGCGATGATGGCGCTGTACAAGGAGCACGGGGTCAATCCGGCCGCCGGCTGCCTGCCGCTGGTCGCGCAGATGCCAGTGTTCTTCGCCCTGTTCTCCGTGCTCCGCGACGTCGAGCGGCTTCCAGAGCTGCGAACGGCATCGTTCTACTTTGTCAACAATCTGGCTGCCACACCGTCACAAGTGGGCCTCGGTGCCTGGATCCTGATCGTGTTGATGGGCCTCACGACGTTCTATTCTTCCAAGCAGATGATGGCCAACAACGTGGCCACGTCGGGTCCACAGGCCCAGCAGCAGAAGATCATGCTGTACGCGATGCCCGTGATGCTCACGGTGTTCGCCGTCAATCTGTACATCGGCGTGCTGCTGTACTGGATCACCACCAACGGCTGGACGATCGCCCAGCAGTACGTGATGTTCCGGGGCACATGACCCCGACAAGGCTGGGAGCGCTCATGGGCAACGGCCCGCTAGAGGCAGCAAACGAGCCGCAGCAGGTGCAGGTCACCGGGGCCTCCGTGCCGGAGGCGGTGGACTCGGCGCTGGCTCAGCTCGGCGTGAGCCATGAGGCGGTCGACGTCGAGGTTGTGGCCGAGCCGCGGCGCGGCTTCTTCGGCGGTCCGAAGCCAGCAGTGGTCCGAGTCACGCGCAAGGCTGCCTCTGCGCTCACGGCCGCACCGCAGACGCTTCCGAGAACCGAAACGCAGGAGGACCACACCATGACCGAGACCGACAGCGGTCCGCAGCTCAACTTGGCGGACACCGAGGAGCTCTCCGCCGAGGAGCGCATGAACCAGCTAGACCAGGAGGCCGAACTTGCCGCCGACTTCGTCGAGGGACTGCTCGACCTGCTGGATCTCCCCGGCGACCTGGAGATCGAGATTCAAGAAGACCAGGCCCTGGTCAATCTGGAGGACGTCGGCAGCGGCCTGCTGATCGGTCGCCGAGGCGCCACCTTGGACGCCCTGCAAGAGCTCGTGCGCTGCGCGGTTCAGCGTCAGACCGAGCGCCGATCGCAGGTGCGCGTCGACGTCGAGGGCTACCGCGGTCGCCATGTGGAGAAGTTGCGCGACCGCTGCCGTGAGGCCATCGCCGAAGTGCGTGAGAGCGGCGACCCAGTGCGGTTGGAGCCGATGGACGCCTACGAGCGCAAGCTGATGCACGACTTGGTGGCCAAGACCGGTGGGGTGACGTCCTCCAGCGAGGGCACGGAGCCAAAGCGCCGCGTCGTCATCCATCCCGACGTCGAGCGCTGACTCGGCACCGACGAATGGCAAGCACGTTATTCAGGGCTCGAGTGCGCCGTCAGCGCAGAAATCCGTCTCTTCGAGGGAACTGGCGCTGCAGTTGCACGTGAAACTCCTCCGGCGTGGTCAAGGCTGAGATCCTCATTGGCAGCTGCTCGGGCCCATCCTTAGATATGGACAGCGGCCCAAACGGCCCACAGCGGGTCGCTGAGCGCATTTCACCTGGTGACAGCGCTATCCTTCAGCGATTCGCGGCCTTGCTGCGGAACAGCCCGCATAACCTCGTGGCCGCTAACGACCATTCGGCGATCTACGACCGGCACGTTCTGGAAAGTTGGGCGGTGGCCGACGCCATGCTGTGCGCGGGGCGCTGGTTGGATCTGGGGACGGGTGGTGGACTGCCAGGACTGGTGGCCGCCGTCCGTCACCGCGACGTGGAGTGGGTGCTGGTCGACGCCACTCGGAAGAAGCTGGCCGCGGTCGATTCCTTCGTCGCCGTACTGGGGCTCGACAACGTCCGAACCGTTCACGGTCGAGCGGAGGAGTTGGCGCACGGTTCCCTGCGGGGCGCCTGCGACGGCGTGCTGGCCCGTGCCGTCGCCCCGCTTCCCACGCTGATCGAGCTCGCCCGCGGATTCCTGGCGCCAGGGGGGTGCCTTGCCGCCGTCAAGGGTCCGGCATGGCGCTCGGAGCTGTCGGACGCGTCTTCCGGCTTGCGGGAACTGGGATTCGAATCGGTGTCCACAGCCGCGGTGCCTGACACGGTTCGGCCGACTTGGCTTGTTACCATGCGGGTGGCTGGCTTGCCTCCTGCTGGTTATCCGCGCCGAAACGGACTCCCGCAGCGTGCCCCCCTCGGAAGGCCCCCGCTCCCGCCATGACTCGCTGGTACCGCTACTGGGCCAAGTCCAGGCCGTCCGCCCGTCAGCCTGAGACTGTTCCACGTGAAACGTCGGCCCCGAGGGCGCAGATTCTCACCATCGTCAATCAGAAGGGTGGAGTGGGAAAGACCACCACAGCGGTCAATCTGTCCGCAGCGCTGGCCGACTTGGGGCTACGGGTCTTGCTGGTCGATCTGGATCCCCAGGCCAACGCCACGTCTGGTTTGGGCTTCCGCGTGCAGCCCGGTCAGGCCAGCGTCTACGACGTGCTGGTCTCCGCCGCGTCCGCCAAGGAGGTTGTCGAGCCCACCAGTGTGCCGGGCCTGTCGCTACTGCCCGCCACCATCGACCTGGCCGGCGCAGAGATCGAACTGGTCCCCGCCTTCAGCCGAGAACAGCGGCTGCGTCATGCACTCCGGCCGCTTCGCGACGACTTCGACCTCATCCTCATCGACTGTCCGCCGAGCCTGGGGCTGCTCACCGTCAACGCGCTGTCGGCAGCCGACGGCGTCGTCGTGCCGGTCCAGTGCGAGTACTACGCCCTGGAGGGCTTGCATACGCTGCAGCGCAATGCCGACCTGGTCCGCGACAATCTCAACCCGGCCCTGCGGATCACTGGCTACGTGATGACCATGATGGACGGCCGTACCCGGCTGAGCCAGCAGGTCATCGACGAGGTGAACAGCCACTTCGGCGGGCAGGTGTTCCGCACCCGCATCCCACGCTCGGTCCGGCTGGCGGAGGCGCCCAGCTACGGGCAGCCGATCAGCGCATTCGATCCCGCTTGTCGCGGCGCGCTGGCGTACCGCCGCCTCGCTGCTGAGCTGCTGGTGCGGGTGGGTCTGGCCGTGGTGTCCCCACAAGGAGTGCCGGCATGAACCGAGCAAGTGGACTGGGCAGAGGACTTGGCGCGCTGATCCCCGCAGCCGGCCCTGGACGCAGCGGCCTGGTGACCTTGCGTCTGTCCGCGATCCATCCCAACCCCCGGCAGCCTCGCGATGCCTTCGACGAGGCAGCGCTGGAAGAGCTGGCGCAGTCCCTGCGGGAGGTAGGGCTGCTGCAACCGATTCTGGTGCGGCCGGCCGGGGACCGCCGATACGAGATCATCGCCGGCGAGCGACGCTTTCGTGCGGCTCGCCTGGCCGGCATGGAGGAGATCCCGGCGATCCTGCGGCACACCGACGACGCCGCATTGTTGACCGAGGCGTTGATCGAAAACGTTCACCGGGCCGACCTCAATCCCCTCGAAGAGGCTGGCGCCCTGCAGCAGCTGTTGGACGACTTCACGCTCACCCATGAGGAGCTGGCGCGACGGCTGGGCAAGTCGCGATCGGCGGTGTCCAACGCGCTGCGGCTATTGACGCTGCCGGCTGACCTTCAGCGGTTGGTGGCGGCCGGTTCCCTCAGCGCTGGTCATGCCAGGGCGCTGCTGGGCGCGGATGATCCAGGGCTGCAGCAGCGGCTCGCCCAGCGGGTGATCGCCGAGGGATTGTCCGTGCGGGCCACCGAGGAGCTGGTCCGCATGGCCGGCGACGACGCCACGGCGGCGATGGCGCAACTCGCCCACACGGCACAACGTCGGCGCGCCACTCCGTATGACGATCTGCAGCGGCGGCTGACCGATGCGCTGGCGACCCGGGTGCAGATCCGCGGCACCGCAAGGCGGGGTCGCATCGTCATCGACTACGCAGGCAGCGAGGATCTCCAACGGCTGTTGCAGGTGCTCGGCCGTGGAACCGGTCAGGCGCTGGCCAGCGAATAGACCGGCGGGGCGAGCGGAGCCGCGCGAGCCGCTTCAGGGGGTGACTGCGGCGTCGACCTCGGGGCCGGCCGAGGCCAGCGCCGCTGCCAGGACGCGTTCGCACAGGTCGGCAAACGACCAGCCGTGGGCGGCCGCGGCCATCGGTAGCAGTGAGGTTTCAGTCATACCCGGGCAGGTGTCGAGCTCTAGCAGCCAGGGGCGGCCGGAGGCGTCCACGATCATGTCCGCGCGGGTGACATGCCTGCACCCGGCGAGCCGCCATGCGGCCCTGCCGGCGCCGGCGCAGGCGGCCAGGGCGTCGTTCGGCAGGCGCGCGGGAGCGTGGAACTGCGTAGCACCGTGGGTGTAGCGGGCACTGAAGTCGTAGGGCCCGATGCGCGGTGCGACCTCCACGGGCGGAAGGACTTCGCCGCCGACGATGGACACGGCCACTTCCACGCCCTCGACGTAGCGCTCGACGAGCACGACGTCGTCATAGCTGTAGGCAGCCACCAGGGCGGCCGGCAGGTCGCTGGCGTTGGCCACGAGGCGCACACCCAGCGCCGCCCCGCCATGTGACGGCTTGACCACGACGGGGGTGCCGAGGCGCTGGATCACACGGTCGAGGGCCTGAACCGCGCCCATGTCGCGGATGGCGTCGATCGACAGGGCCACCCACTCGGGCGTGTCCACGCCGCCACGCCGGTACACCCCCTTGGCCACCACCTTGTCCCAGGCCAGCGCGGACGCCATCGCGTCGGGGCCGGTGTAGGACATTCCGAGCAGATCCAGCAAACCCTGAATGGTGCCGTCCTCGCCGGCCTTGCCGTGCAAGGCCAGGTAGACGGCGTCGAAGTCGCCCTTCACCAGCGCTGGCACCAGCTGGTCGTCCAGATCGAGACGCGTGACGCTGTGCCCGCGGTCAGCCAGCGCCTCGGCGACTCGACCGCCGGATCGCAGGCTCACCTCGCGCTCGAGTGACAGCCCGCCGGCGAGGACGGCCACCTTGACCGGCCTCATGGCCGCCCGCCGTAGACCGCGTCGATGAGCTCCATCTCGTCGTGCAGCACCTCGGCCAGCCGCCGGACGCCCTCACGAATGCGATCGGCCGGTGGAAAGCAGAACGACAGCCGCAGCTCGGCCGCGCCGCCACCATCGGCGTAGAACCCTGCGCCGGGGACGTAGGCCACGCGAGCACTCAATGCCTTCGGCAGCAGCTGGCGGGCATCGAGGCCGTCGGGAAGCCGGACCCACACGAACAGACCGCCGGTTGGAACCGTCCATGAGCAGCCCGACGGAAAGCTGGCCGCAAGCTCGTCGAGCAAAGCGGTGCAGCGACGGCGGTAGACGTCTCGGAAGATCTCGATCTGCCGCAGCCAAGGCTGTGTGGCGAACCAGCGCTCCGCCACGTACTGCGTCAGGTTGGACTGGCACAGGTCGGCGGCCTCCTTGAGCAGAACCAGCTTGTCGCGAACGGGCTCGGCGGCTGCCACCCAACCGATGCGCAGGCCTGGGGACAGGACCTTGGACAGGGTTCCGACATACAGGACGCGATCAGGGGCCAGCGATCGCAGGGCGGGGCGCACTTCGCCCTTGAAGTCCAGCAGCCCGTACGGGTTGTCCTCCACGATCAGCAGGTCGTGCGACTCGGCCAGGGCGACAACCTGCTCCCGGCGTTGCAGCGACAGCGACGACCCGGCGGGGTTCTGGTGGTTGGGGATGGCGTAGAGGAACTTGGCGTTGCGGCCGGACGCTGCCAGGCGCTCCAACACCGCCTGCAACGCGGCCGGGTCCATGCCATCGTCGTCCATGGCGACATGCACCACACTTGCCTGATAGGAGGCGAACGCCCCGAGGGCGCCGACGTAGGAGGGTCCCTCGGCGAGCACCACGTCACCGGGGTCGCAGAACAGCTTGGCGATCAGGTCCAGGGCCTGCTGTCCGCCCGTCGTCACGACCAGATCGTCGGCGTGCGCCCGAACACCCTCGGCCGCCATCACGTCGGTGAGCTGCTGGCGCAGAGCCGGCAGGCCCTGACCCTCGCCGTACTGCATCGCGGCCGGCCCGGCGTCGCGGACCACCTCCTGGGTGACCGCCGCGAGGGCGTCGTAGTCAAGGGCCGCCGTGTAGGGCATGCCGCCGGCGAGTGACACCACCTCGGGCCGGTTGGCGACAGCGAACAACGCGCGAATCTCCGAGGCGTTCATCCCGTGCGCTCGACTGGCGTAGCGGGCCAGGTAGCGGTCAGGATGGATCTCGGTCACACGGGCTCTCTCGCGTCGGCGCCGGGGCGCGCCGAGCGTACACCGGCCCCTATCCAACAGGCCCAGCGCTGCGGGATGCCGGTAGACTGACGTGCCCGACGATGGGACCGCGGTCAGCGAGGTTGTAGGCCGATGATGTGGAAAGGGAGCGAGGTGGGAGAGGGTCGCGCCCCCGTGATTGCGCTGAACCCATTGGGCGGGGCGCCGCCGGACCACCCGATCGGACTTGGCGAGGACAGCGGACCCAATCCGATGGTGCGTGCCGCCGTCGGTTTGCTGGTGGGCTTGGCTGCAGGCGCAGTGGCCGCCGCGCTCACCCCACGACCCGACCGAGCGCGACGGACCCAGGCGCCCTCGGCTGCGCTCGCCTCCCCGGACAGCTGAGGACGCCGGTCGTGGCACGTCGCATCCATGATCTCTCGCTGTCAGGTCTCGCCGGCCTGCCACCCACCTGCCGGTCGTGTGTGTTCTGGGAGCTCGCGGGCGCCAAGCGTGGCCCGGTGTGCGGTCCCGAGGAGCTGGCGGCCAGCGGCAAAGAGGCGTGGTGGCAAGCCACCCAGCTTGAGTGGGGAACACCCGGCAAGGCGCTGTATGTCGACGACCGTCTGGTCGGCTACGCCACCTTCGCGCCACCGGAGCATTTCCCGCGAGTACGCCGGATGGGACAGGCCGTGTCCGAGGATGCGCTGCTGCTGGCGGTGTTGTGGGTGCATCCCGACCACCGCGGCACCGGTGCGGCCAAGATGTTGCTGCAGAGTGCGCTGCGTGAAACGCATCGGCACGGTTGCCGGGCCTTGGAGGCCTACGGGACCCGCTTTCCAGCGACCAACGGGCCGCTGTCGACGTGTCTCATCCCGGAGGGATTCTTGCTGGCCAACGGCTTCGAACTGCTGCGCAACGACGGGGACTTCCCGCTGCTGCGCCTCGACCTGCGCAAGACCGTGCGCTGGCAGGAGTCGGTGAGCCATGCCCTGGAGGGGGTCGTCTCGGTGTTGAGCCGCCGGGAGCGCGCCAGGGTTCCGGCGCGCCCGGCGATGGAGGTGCGGCGCTAGCCTCGCGCGCTACCGCCGACGGCTACTTGCGCGCTGGTTCAGGAGGCGGCCCGCCCCACCGCGCTGGCGGCGACGGGCGTGATGCCAGCCACCTGTGCGCCCTCGAGGAACCGTTCTAATGCCCACACCAGGGCTTCGGCCAGGCGGTCCTGGCGGGCTGGATGCAGCAGACGCTGCTCGTCGGCCGGGGAGGTGATGAAGCCGGGTTCGGTGACGATCGCGGGCATCCGGGTCTGGCGCAGGATGGACCAGCTCATCGGATGGACCCGGCAGTCGGGGACGTCTGCCGTCTCCAGGATCGCTTCCTGCACGAGATGAGCCAGACGGAAGCCACCCTCGGACAGAAAGTGCGGTACGCCGTAGTAGTAGGTCGCCGAACCAGACGCGGCGGGCGCGTCCAAGGCGTTCAGTCCGATGGAGACCACGACCTCGACGCCCTGCTCGTTGGCCAGGCGGGCCCGCTCGGTGCCCGGGGGGTTGGTGGCTGGGCCGCGCGAGAGAACGGGTTGCGCCCCGCGTGCCGACAGCCGTGCCGTCAGCCGTGCGGCGAGCTGCCATGCGACGTCGGCCTCGCTGAGACCGGACGGTCCGATGTAGCCGCAGTCCCCTGGCCCATGGCTGGGATCGATCAGAATGCGTGTTCCCACCAGTCCGCGCCCGTACAGGGTGCGCAAGCGCTCGCGCTGGCGGGCCTGCACGCCCACGCCGCCGGACTGATGCTCGCGGCGCACCCGACGCAGTGCCGCGACGGTACGGGTTCCCGCAACACCATCGACGTCAAGGCCGGCGTTGCGCTGGAACTCCTCGACCGCTGCCCGCGCGAGTGGGCCGAACACGCCATCCTCAGAACCGGCGTCGAAGCCGAGCTGATTGAGCCGGTGCTGCAGGTCTCGAACATCGTCGCCGCGCATCATCCGACGCGAATGCCACAACAGCCGGTCGCCGAGCGTCCAGCCTGCCTCGACCAGCGACCGCCAGGATTCCGGTCCGACGATGCCGTCGGCGGGCAGCCCGCGCTCACGCTGGAAGCGGCGGACGACGGCGAGGGTCTGCGGCCCGAAACGCCCGTCGGTCTCGACCGGTTCACCAAGTGCGCGAGCGAGACGCTGCTGGACGTCGAGGACGGCGGGCCCGGCATCACCGGTGCGGATGAGTCTGGTCACGTGCGCCGGAGTCTAGGAGGTGCAGCGCCAACCACCCTGCCAACTGACAGAAACGGGCAAGTCAGATGGCAGGGCGCTCGCAAGACAGACCGGCCCGCGGGGCCGGGGGGACGTCAGGCGATGAACTCCTCGACCTCGGCGAGCAGCTGGCTCTTGCCGCGGGCGCCGACGATCCGCTTCTTTTCGTTGCCGCCGGCGAACACCAGCAGGGTCGGGATGGACATCACGCCGTACTTGCGGGTGGTGTCGGGGTTGTCGTCGACGTTCAGCTTGAGCACCTTCAGGGTGCCAGCCTTCTCGCCGGCGATCTCTTCAACGACGGGTCCGACCATGCGGCAGGGGCCGCACCACTCCGCCCAGAAGTCCACCAGGACGGGGGTGTCGGATTGCAGCACCTCATCGTCCCACTGCTGGTCGGTGACGGTTTGCGCCTGGCTCACGGAAGGCTCCTTGCGACGATGCTCGGACGGACCCGGTCCAACACCGCGGGTCGGTGTCGATATTCCCCGCAAAGGCCCGGCTGAGTCCCCCCTGAAAAAGGCGCGAGGGGCGCCGAAGCGCCCCTCGCTCGCGGTTCGGATGACGGGGGGACAGCCGAACCGCGGATCTTAACAGGGCAGGCCTTCGCATGCTGACCCGCCGTTACGCCCAAGCCTACAACGCCAACACCAGTAGGCGTCAATATTGTCGCGTCACCAGTTGTGGGCGTCGACTCCCAGCCATCGTTCAGCGTCCATGGCGGCCTTGCAGCCCATTCCGGCGGCGGTGACGGCCTGGCGATAGACATGGTCGACGACGTCGCCGGCCGCGAACACCCCCGGAACGCTGGTCGTCGTCGTCGGCTCGCGCACCAGGATGTAGCCGGCATCATCGAGATCCAGCTGCCCGTCGAACAAGCCGGTCGTCGGGTCGTGCCCGATGGCGACGAACAGCCCGTCGGTCGGCAGCACCCGCGTTGCGTCGCTGCGCGTGTCCCGAAGGACGACGCTGGCGACCGACTCGTCGCCGTTGACCTCGACGACCTCGGCGTTCCAGACGACCTCGATCTTGGGGTTGGCGAACGCACGATCCTGCATGATCTTGGTCGCCCGCAACTGCTCGCGCCGGTGGACCAGGGTGACCTTGCTGGCGAACTTGGTCAGGAAGGTGGCCTCCTCGACGGCCGAGTCGCCGCCGCCGACCACCACCAGCTCGCGGTCGCGGAAGAAAAAGCCGTCACAGGTGGCGCATGACGAGACGCCACGACCGATCAGGCGCTGCTCGTTGGGCAGTCCCAGCCAGCGCGCCGTCGCGCCCGTCGAGATGACGACCGTGCGGGCCCGGACGTCCTCGCCACCGACCGTGACCGTGAACGGCGACCCTGAACGCAGGTCGACCGCGTCGACGTCGGCCGTCACGATCTCGGTGCCGAAGCGCTCGGCCTGCTTGCGCATGTCGTTCATGAGCTCCGGACCCATGCGCCCGTCGGGAAACCCCGGGTAGTTCTCGACCTCGGTGGTCAACATCAGCTGTCCACCAGCGGCCCGGCCTTCGAACATCAACGGATGCAAGTCGGCGCGCGCGGTGTACAGCGCGGCCGTGAGCCCGGCCGGGCCCGAGCCGATGATGCATACGTCACGGATGGTGTCTGGCATGTCGCCTCCTGGGGGCTTCCATCTGGGCGAACGGCACGCCACGGCGGGATATTCCACAGGCTGTCGGAGCAGCGGCAAGGTGCGCTACCGCCTCGGGCTACCTGAGCGCCATCGCCGGAGGCGGGCGGCGTGCGTCCCGGCGGCCACCGTAGACTAGCCGGGTGGAGCAGACGATCCCACGTTGTGTCAACCATCCCGACGCCGAGACGCGCCTGTCGTGCTCGAACTGCGGTGATCCGATCTGTGTGCGGTGCATGCGCCAGTCGGCGGTCGGTCAGAAGTGTCCTCGCTGCGCCCGCAACCCCAGAGGCACCCGCGCGCTCGGCAAGCCGATCCACTACGTCAGGGCTGTCGGCGGTGGGCTGGCGGTCGCCGTCGGAGGCGGGGTTGGGCTGGCATACGCCCTGGCGGCGCTGCCGTTCGGCGGCATCATCCTGCCCGGCCTGCTGGGCTACGGGGTGGGCCGGACCGTTGGCTGGGGATCGGCGGGGCAGCGCCAGGCTCCCTTCCCAGCGATCGCGGTCACTCTGGCAGTGCTGGGGGCACTGGTCGGCATCGGCGGCCTGCGTGGGTCCTTCTCGCTGCTGGGAATCGCCGCCGCCGGGTACTTCGCGTACCGAGGGCTGCACCGCTGATCACGGCGGCTCTGGACTGCCCGATCGCACGGCCGGGCACCCGCCGTTGGGGCTACAGCCGCAGGCTCAAGGCGGTTGAGCAGTCCTCACGACGCAGGATCCGCACCCGGATGCGATCGAGCGCCGAGGCGCCGTCGCTCGCGCCGACCAGCACGTACGCCAGGGCAGGCTCTCCTCGGTAGACGACGGTCTCCACTCGCGCGGGAACCACCGGCCCGGCGTTGTCGCGCGGCAGTGCCGACAGGCACTCATCCGGCGCCACCCCGCCGTTGAGACGCGGTGACTGGCGCAGGAAGGCCTCGGCGCTGTCAGCCGCCCCTCGGGCTTGCGGCAGGGGGACTGCCAGCAGTCGCTGGGCCTCGACCAGAGCGCGGTAGCGGGCCCGGACGGCCGCTTCGTCGGCCAGCACGACCTCGCGGTCCAGCACCACCGGCCGGTCGGTCCGGGGAGGCGCGCTCCGCGGGGCGGATTCCGTTGCCTGCGCACCGCTTTGCGTCTGCTCCTGCGCTGCTCCGGCC
>JALZLF010000130.1 GCA_030858865.1 Actinomycetota bacterium
CGCCGACGCCGCCCGCGCCGCGGCCCTGGCCGCCCCTGTCCCGGTTACCGGGGCTGCACCGCCGGCTGGTGGTCTTCCTGCGCCGCCCGTCGTCGCGCCGGTCGGAGGCAAGGTGTGCCCGGTGAGCGGCACCACGGGCTTCATCGACTCCTGGGGCTTCGCGCGCTCCGGTGGACGGACCCACGAGGGCGTGGACATATTCGCCGCGTACGCCACCCCAGTGCTGGCCGTGGCCGATGGCGTGGTCGACAGCGTCTACAACAACTCCCTCGGCGGGTTGGTGATCAACTTCATCGACGACAACGGCGACAAGTACTACTACGCGCACCTGTCGTCAGCCTCGGCCTCCAGCGGCCAGCGGGTCACGGCCGGCACGGTCATCGGTGCCGTGGGCACGTCGGGCAACGCCGCCGGCACGCCGCCGCACCTGCATTGGCAGTACCACCCGGGCAACGGCGAGCCGATCAACCCATTCCCGCTAGCCAGAGCGCTCTGCCGATAGCCCAGCTTCCAGCCGGGTGCGCAGTCCGGTCCAACGGCCGCTCAGTTCAGGCCCTCGCGGGAATCGCTCCAGAGCTGCCAGTGAGCCCTGGACCCGCTGCCGCGTGTCGTGGGGGAGGCTGAGAAGCGCGATGAGGCCGTCGAGATCCTTGACGGCCGCCGCCGCCAACTCGACGCGTGTCCACCTAACCCGCCGCCAGGCGGTCCAGCGCTTTGTGGAACACGACGATGCGCTCGACCGGCGTGAAGCCGAGTCGTTCGTACAGCGACAGCGCCCCGCTGGCGTTGCCGGTGTCCACCATCAGCGACGCCACGTCGAGGCCGGCGCCGGCGATGGCCCGCAGCGCCGCGCCGAGCAGGGCGGTCCCGACTCCACGCCGGCGGAAGGCCGGCAACGTGCCCAGGCGGTCGATCCAGCCCTCGGTATATCCCTTCAGGGCGGCGTCCTGCGGGTAGGACGAACCCAGGCAGTAGCCGGCGAGCTGCGTGCCGTCATAGGCGAGCAGGCTGAGATCCGGGCGGAAGTTGCCGGCGCCCGTATAGTTGTGGCGCCATGGTTCGGCCTCCACGGTGGTCGTGCCCCAGTGCCCGGCGAAGGCCTCGTTGTGGGCGATTCTGGTGGTCTCGTCGTCGTCCCGGGACCAGGGCCGGATGCTGATGCCGGCAGGCAGGGCGGCGGGGACAACCGCGATCTGGCGCAGGTCGCGCTGCATCGTGTTGAACCAGCGCACCGGCGCGAAGCCGGCCCGCTCGAACAGCCGGATGCGGTCGTGCAGGTCATCCTCGGCGGCCACCTCCAGGACGGCCGGCAAGGGCGGAAGATCGACCGCGATCTGCCGGCCCCGCGACTGCAGCCACGTCAGCAGGAAGCGCCCGAGGGCCAGCCTCCGCCAGTCGGGGTGGACCTCGCCCCACAGCCGGACTCGGTGGAGCTGCAGGGCGCCAGGGCTGCACTGCACCCATCCGAAGGCGACCAGCGCGCCGTCGGCGTCGAAGCCGAACAGCGCGTCGCGGTCCGGGTCGGTCCACGCGGCGCCGAACTCGTCGGCGAGCTCGTCGTCGCCTGGCACCTCGCCGTGACCTTCGACGGCGTCGACCGCCGCCAGCAGCCGCTGCCACGCCGGCACGTCGTACCGCGTCGGTGCCCGCCACCGCAGCGCCGGCTCCGCCGGAGGCTGGGGTAGCGGCTCAGCCCGCGCAGAATCCACCGTCAAGAGGCTACGGCACTCAGCATGTCCGGCCCGTGCGTTCCCGCCGCTGCCGCGGGTATGCCGTTGCTATGACCGTGCTCGTCGGAACGTCCGGCTGGCAGTACCGGGACTGGCACGGCGCCTTCTACCCCCGCGAGCTGGCGCAACGGCTCTGGCTCGACCATTACGCCGCCCGCTTCGCCACGGTCGAGATCAACACCAGCTTCTACCGGCTGCCGCCGACGGAGCGCTTCACCGCCTGGGCCGCGACCACTCCCGCTGACTTCGTGCTCTGCCCTAAAGTCAGCCGCTACCTGTCGCACATGAAGAAGCTGCAGAACCCGCACGAGCCGGTCGAGCGCTTCGTCACCGCTGTAGGTGGCCTCGGCGCCAAGCTGGGCCCGGTCCTGTTGCAGCTGCCCGGCACCTTCCGCCGGCAGCTGCACCGCCTGGACGCCGCGCTGGCGCAGTTCCCCGCGGACGTCAGGGTCGCGGTGGAGCTGCGCCATCCCTCCTGGTTCACCGACGACACCCGGCGGTTGCTGACTCGCCGCGGTGCCGCGTTGTGCGTCGCCGACCGCGGCTCGGTTGAGCTGACGCCGCCGTGGCGCACCACCGAATGGGGCTACGTCCGCTTCCACGAGGGGCGTGGTGTGTGGCCGTGCTACGGGCGCACCGCGCTGGCTTCACGCGCCCGCATGCTCGCCGACCGCTACGGCGCGGATGCCGAGATCTACGCCTTCTTCAACAACGATCCCCGCGCCTGCGCGGTGCGCGACGCCCGCTGGTTCGCCGCCGCCTGCCGGCGCGCTGGGCTTGCAACGACCAGGGTGCCGGCCGCCCGTGACGTGCGGCTCGTCGAGCCCAGCCAGCGTTCTTCATGCCGGTCTCCGCGAGTACCATCGTCAGGGTCGCGGCTTTCCGCGGCGACGAAGGGACGGCCATGACACAGCGCCGCCGCCGCATCGATCGGGTCACCGCCGAGGACTTCCTCGACGGGCTCGACGACCGCACGGCCGACGAGCTTCGAACCATGCGCGACGACTGCCGTGCTGAGGAAGCCGCCCTGTCGTTCGCCCGCCGGGTGGTGCACGGCCAGATCGACATCGCCCGCGCCGAGGAGGCCCGCCGCAGCGCCGGGAGCGACACCGATCTGGTCGACGAGCTCAGCGGGATCCTGGCGGAGAACATCTCGGTCGAGCGGGACCCCCTCAAGGCCCGGGCATCTCCGATGTTCGACCCGGACGAGCAGGCCTACGGCCAGCGCGCCCACGACGCCCGCATCGATGACCCCGAGTGGAGCCGCATCCCCAACCTGGACGGCGGCGAGCTGGCTGCCCTGATCGAGCGTCTGCAAGCCCAGGAGGCGACCGTGTCCGACCTGCGGCGCCAGGTCCTGCACCACCTCGACGCCCTGCAGGCCGAGCTCGTCCGCCGCTACCGCGACGGCGCCGAGAACGTCGATGAGGTCGTGGCGTCGGCGGTGCGCGAACACAACAGAACCGCAGAGAACCAATAGGCAGCATCGGGGAGGCCACCCGGTAGGCTGCGCGACCCATGGTCGGTTCCGGTGCCGTCACCCTGTTGGATGTCGTGCGTGACGGCGTGCTGGAGTCCCAGCACGCCGGTCACGTCGTCGTCTGCGACACCGATGGCGAGGTCGTCGCTCATCTCGGGGACGCCGAGCTGCCGACCTATGTCCGTTCGGCGGCCAAGCCGTTCCAGGCTCTGGCGACGCTCGACCTCCTCGCCGAGGCCGGCGTGGCTCTCGACGTCGACGGGCTGGCGATCGCCTGTGCCTCCCACGACGGCACTGCCATCCATCAGATCGAGGCCGCACGCCTGCTGGCGGAGGCGGGACTGGACGAGACGGCGCTGCAGTGCCCACCGGCGCTGCCCACCGACGTGCCGACGCTGCTGGCACAGGGCAAGCCCCAGCCACTGGCGCACAACTGCTCGGGCAAGCACGCCAGTTTCCTGCTCGCCCACTGTGCCAACGGCGGTGACCCCGCCGACTATCTGCAACAGCACACAGCCCTGCAGCGGCGGGTCTACGAGCGCCTCGCCGAGGTCACGGCGGCGATCCCGACCGGTCCCGGCGTCGACGGGTGCGGCGCGCCCGCCTGGGTCGTGTCGCTGCGCGGTCTGGCGACGGGATTCGCCCGGCTGGCCGCCGGCCGTACACCGGAGCTGAGCCGCATCCGCAGCGCCATGACCTCGCGTCCCGTCCTGATCGGCGGCGACGACGCCTTCGACACCCAGATGATGCGGGCCAGCAACCGCGTGGTGGCCAAGCGGGGGGCGGAGGCGGTGCTGGCGGCTGGCCTTACCGGTGAAACGGCGCTGGGCATCGCCGTGAAGATCGCCGATGGTGGCAAGCGCGCCGACGGACCGGTGGTCGCCGCGATCCTGGAAGACCTGGGTGCGCTGGTCCCCGCGCCGGTTCGCCACCCCGTGGTACTCGGAGGCGGCCGCCCGCACGGCGCCCTCGAGGTGCGCCCGGAGGTGACGGCTCTGTTGCGCTGACCGTTCTCCCCGGCCCACGGCTGGCGGCAACCGCTCTTCCAGTTGCCCGTGGCTAGCATGGCCGGTCGGGCCGACGACAGGGAAGCGGATGCAGCAGGACTGGGGCGACGCCCGCCCCTCTGATCGCGCGGGACCGCGGCGCGTCGGATTGCTGTCGGTGCACACGTCGCCGCTGGAGCAGCCGGGTACCGGCGACAGCGGCGGCATGAACGTCTATCTGCTGTCGCTGGCCGAGCGTCTCGCCGCCGCCGGCGTCGGTGTCGACATCTTCACCCGAGCCGCCGGTCGCGACCTGCCTGCCACCGTTACGACCGCGCACGGTGTCGCCGTCCACCACCTGGAAGCCGGTCCTCCTGGGCTGGCCAAGGATTACCTCGCGTCTCACCTGTGCGCGTTCTACCTGGCGCTTGCCGCCCACCCGGCGACCGCTGACCTGGACCTGCTGCACGGCCACTACTGGATGAGCGGCTGGGTGGGGCGTCTGGCCGCCCGCCGCCTCGGACTCCCACTGGTGCAGAGCTTCCACACCCTCGGCCGGGTCAAGAACGACACGCTGGCGCCGGGTGACGTCCCCGAGCCGCCGCTGCGCCTGGCCGCCGAGGAACGTGTCGTCGCCGACGCGGACGCCATCCTCGCGCCCGCGTCCAGTGAGATCGCCGTCCTGCGGCAGCGCTACGGCGCCGTCCCCGGCAAGATCCACCTGGTCGAACCCGGTGTCGACCTCGACCTGTTCTCTCCTGCCATCGACCGCCATGCAGCGCGGCAGTCGCTGGGAGGCGGGCGCATCGTGCTGTTCGTCGGCCGCCTGCAGCCACTGAAGGCACCCGACACTGCAGTGCGCGCGCTGGCGGCGCTGGACGCGCTGCTGCCCTCGGACGGCGTTCCTACACGGCTGGTGATCGTCGGCGGTGCCAGCGGCAACGGTGACGGCGTCTCGGATCCGCACAGCCTGCGCCGGCTGGCCGCCGAGCTGGGCGTGGCCGACCGGGTGGCCGTCCTGGCACCGCGCCCCCATGCCGAGCTCGCGTCGCTGTACCGAGCCGCCGACGTGGTCCTGGTTCCCAGCCACTCGGAGAGCTTCGGTCTGGTCGCGCTGGAAGCGCAGGCGTGCGGCACTCCCGTCGTGGCCTCCGACGTCGGTGGCCTGCGAGCCGCCGTCAACGGCGGAGGAACGCTGGTTGCGTCACGCAATCCTCGCGATTTCGCCGCCGCGCTGCTGCCGTACCTGGTCGACGCGCGCGTCCGGGCCAAGGCCGCCGCAGACGCTCAGCGCCATGCCGCCCGCTTCACCTGGACCGCAACGGCGCAGCGCACGCTCGAGGTGTACCGAGGGGTGCTCCGTCAGCGCCGGGCCACCCAGAGCGCCTCGGCCTCGGGAGCCTCGGCTTTGGGCACGTCGGTACCCGACGCCGAGGCCAAGGGCGCGTAGTCGTGGAGGCACAGGCCGCGGTCGACGCCTGGTTCGCCGGTCAACCTGACCTCGACGTGGAGAGGATCGGCGGACCAACCCGCGCTCAAGCAGCCGCAGGCGGTAGCGCACCAACCCGCGCTCAAGCAGCCGGAGGCGGTAGCGCACCTAGCTGGTTCACCCTGCTGCGCGGCGAGCGCAAGCGGACCATCCCGGTGTACCTGCAGCTCGGGGCGCACAACCTGATGGTGGAGTCGTTCTTCATGGCGACGCCCGACGAGCGTCGTGACGAGGTCTATGCCTACCTGCTGCAGCGCAACCTGCGCAGCTATGTGTTGCGCTTCGCCCTTCACGACGCCGGTGACGTGCTGCTGGTCGGCGTCCTGCCGCGGCACGCCGTCACCGTCGACGAGCTCGACCGGACGCTCGGCCAGCTGCTCACCGTGGCCGACGAGTCGTACTGGCAAGCCATCCGGTTGGGCTTCGGCGGCTACATCGAGCGGGAGCAGAGGTGGCGCGCCCGGGTCGGTATGGGCCCCAACCCGATCACATGACTAGTCCGTCGGGTTGCACAATACCGTCCAGGAGGACCATGGCGACGGGGCGATCGATGGCCGATCCTACGAACAACGCCCCATTGTCGGCGCCGGATGACCGGCGTCGCGCTCACGGGCCCGCGCACGGCAGCGTAGGCTCAATGGCAACGGGCCGGCGCGCCACCGCCTCGAAGTTGCGCACCCGGGCCCGACGGGCGGGTAGGCCCGCGACCATTGCGTCGCGGGCCTCCTGCGTGCCGCTAGGCATTCGTAGCATTCTCGTTCGTGGTAGCAGCCGGCGAAGGGAACAGGAATGCAGGCGCTGATGGTGGTCGACATGCAAAACGGCTTCCTGCGGGAGGGCAACCTCGCCAGCGAGGACTGCCTCGCCGTACTGCCCGCGGTGATTCGCGAGGTGGACGCCGCGCTGGCCGCCGCCCAAGTGGTGATCTTCACCGCCGACACCCACGAGACCGAGGATCGCGAGTTCGAGGTGTTCCCGACCCACTGCGTGCGCGGCACCCAGGAAGCCCAGCTCGTCGACGAGCTGCTGGGGTACCTCGACAGTCCCGGGGTGCATCTGCTGCCCAAGCGCCGGTACTCGGCGATGTTCGAGACCGAGCTGGAAGGACTGCTGCATCGCTTCGCCGTCGACTCGGTGCGCATCTGCGGGGTCTGCACTGACATCTGCGTGCTGCACACGGCCGCCGATCTGCGCAACCGTGACATCGCGGTCACCGTCGCCGCGGAGGCGACCGCCACCTTCGACGCCCCGGAGCATCCCGCGGACGCGATCCGCGAGCAGTCCCTGCGGCACATGGCGCAGATCCTTGGCGCCCGGGTCGAGCGAACCGACGATGGCGCGCGTGCCTGACCTCCTGCGCACGCTGCTGATCAAGGCCGGCGAGAACCGACCGCTGGCCAAACAGGTCACCTCGCGCCGCCTGACCCGGTCGTTGGCCCTGCGCTTCGTCGCCGGCGAGACCCTCGATGACGGCCTGGCGGTCACGCGCCGCCTGGCGGCGCAGGGCAAGATGGTGACGCTGGACTTCCTCGGCGAGAGCGTGACCTCGCAGGACCACGCCCGGACCGCTGCCAAGGTCATCGTCGAGGCGGTGGGCCGCGTCGGCGACGAGGGCCTGCCAGCGGGCGTGTCGGTCAAGCCCACCCAACTGGGCCTGAAGCTGTCCGAGCAGCTGTGCACCGAGCTGTGCAAGGACGTGGCCGCTGCCACCGCTGGCATCGGCGAGCACCTGACGCTGGACATGGAGGGCCGCGACGTCACCGAGGGCACCGTCGCCCTGGTGGAGCGGCTCCAGCAGGCCGGCCACGGCCACGTCGGCTGCGCCGTGCAGTCCTACCTGCGCCGCACCCGCGCCGACGTCGAGCGGCTGTCGCGCGCCGGTGCCAGCCTGCGCCTGTGCAAGGGCGCCTATGCCGAGCCGGAGCGGGTCGCCTATCAGTCGCGGGCGGAGGTCGACGCCAGCTACGCCCAGTGCGCCGACTACCTGCTGGCTCACGGCCGGTACCCACGCATCGCCACGCACGACGACCGGTTGATCGACCACGTCAAGGTGGTGGCGGCGCGGCGGGGACTCTCGCGCGACGACTTCGAGTTCCAGATGCTGCACGGTGTACGCAACAGCTTGCAGGACGCCCTTGTCGCCGACGGATACCGCCTGCGGGTGTACGTGCCCTTCGGCCATCAGTGGTACCCGTACTTCATGCGCCGCATCGCCGAGCGCCCGGCCAACCTGTTGTTCTTCCTGCGCTCGCTGCGCGACACCTGACCCTGACGGGACGCGTCCGGAGGCACAAGAACAGGGCCTTGTCCTACCGCTTCGCTACATGAGGACACGTCGGTTGCATTGCGGCAGCAGGTGACACGGGTAGTTTGGAGTGGGCTACCGCCTCGAAGAACCGGAGCTCGACAATGACAGGGACCCCGTCCGCCGTCGCCGGAACATTGACCCGTGAGTTCGAGGGAGCCTGGCGCGACGACACCCCGATCTTCGGCTGCTGCCGTCGGTCGGTGGGCGTCGCCATCGAGGGGACCGATGTCCTGGCTGTCGCCACGCTCGACCCGGCTGCGCGGGTGCGTGCCCTGCGCGAGGCGGTGGAGGCCCAGCTTCCGGGTTCCCTGGATACGCACCGCTGCTGTGCCGGTCACCTCGCCGACCTGGCCTTCGACCTGCCCGACCTGCTCGCCCCCGTCACGGGGCCGTAGCGGCACTGCTGTTGTGGCGGGCCGGTGCACGGCGACCGGCCGTGCGTAGCGTTCGGAGTCCATGGCGCGGCGCGTTGGCCGCTGGAATGCTGGCCGTGTTGCTCACCGGATGCTTTGGCGACGACCCGCCGGTGGTCGAGGTTGAACGTGTCGAGGGCGGCGAGGTGACCCAGACGGTGTCCGCCCCCGCCACGATCGAGGCCGCCGCCAACCAGCAGGTTGCCGCCGGTGTGTCCGGAGTCGTCGTCGACCTCGCCGTGCGCGACGGCGAGAAGGTGCGCAAGGGCCAGACGGTCCTGCGCCTGTCCTCCGAGCAGGTCGATCTCGCCCGCGAGCAGGCGCGAGCCGCCGAGACGGCAGCGGCGGGCGCCGGGGGCGTCGCGGTCTCGGGCGCCGGCGACCGGACGCTCGCCGACGTGCAGGCG
>JALZLF010000132.1 GCA_030858865.1 Actinomycetota bacterium
GCTGCAGGTCTGGGGCTGCGCGCGGACGCCGGAAGGCGCGCGCGACGCAGCCCTGACCGCGGCCGCGGGGTGGGTCGGGCTGCACGACGACCCCAGCGAGCTGGACGCCGTCGTGGATGGGCATCCCCTGGTGAGCCAGGCGGTCCTGCGGCTGGGTGAGGTGCGGTTGTCACGCATGCCGCGTGTCTGCGAGGCGCTGGGACGATCCGTGCTCGAACAGCTGGTGCAGACCCTGGAGTCGCATCGGTCCATCGCCCAGCTGGTGAGTCGGACCGGCACGGCGGCGACCGCGTCGCTGTGGTGCTGGCCGACGCCGGCCCAGCTGGGTTCCACCCCCGCCTGGTCGCTGCGGCGCTGCGGCGTTTCCCTGCGCAGCGCCGGCGCCCTGCACGCGGCCTGCGTCGCTGACGTCGAGCTGGAGCGAGCCCGCCGCCTCACGCTGGACCCGTCCTCAAGCAGCGACAGCGGTAGGACACGAGACCCGTCCTCAAGCAGCGACAGCGGTAGGACACTGGACGATGCCGGCTGGGCGAAGCTGGACCAGCGCCTGCGCACATTGCCAGGGGTCGGGGCCTGGACCAGCGCCGAGACCCGGCTGCGCCTCGGCGACCCCGACGCCGTCAGCGTCGGCGACTACCACCTGCCAACGGTGATCGGGCGTGCCCTCGGCGGCGAGAACGGCGACGGTCCCGGCGGCGCGTGGACCGACGCGGGAATGCTGCAGCTGCTGCAGCCCTTCGCCGGTCAACGTGGTCGCGTCATCCGCCTGATCGAGCGTGCCGCCTACCGCGGTCTGGTGCCTCGCGCGAGGCGACGGGCCCCTCGGGCGCCCCTGTCGGCGCATCGCTACTGGTAGCGGTTCCCGGCACCCAGTGGCCGATCCTCGCCGCAGGCGGCCAGCTCTTCGGCGTCGCGGGCCAGTCGGCGAGCCATGCCCGCGAAGATCGGGCCGTGGAAAGGCTGCAAAGTCCACCAGTACAGACGGCCGAGCAGGCCCCTTGGCGCGAAGAGCGCGCGTTGGTGCAGCCGCGCGCCGCCGGCGCGCGGTGCGATCCGGAACTCCAACCAGGCGCGGCCGGGCAGGCGCATCTCGGCCCGCAGCCGGAGCAGGCCGCCTGCGTCACCCGCTCCCGGCTGACGCACCTCCTCTACACGCCAGAAGTCCACCGCGTCGCCGACCCGCAGCACGTAGGGGTCACGCCGGCCACGCCGCAGCCCGATGCCACCCACCAGACGGTCGAGGCGGCCGCGGATCCTCCAGGCCCACATGTATGTCGGCCATCCACGCTCGCCGCCGATACGGCACACCGCGGCGAACGCGTGGCCCGGCGGCGCCGAGGTGTCGGCCGACCGCACGTCGCGCAGCAGCACCCCGCCCGCCCAGTCCGGATCGCCTGGGTAGGGCTCGGCGGGGCTGCGACCCCCGATCTCGGCGTCGCTCCACGAGGTCTCGACGTCGCGGTCTCGGATGCGGGCCAGCGCCAGTCCAACGGCCTCGGCGTAGCCGAGGTTGCTGCCGGGCACCAAGCGGCGGATGTCCTCGCCTTCGGGGCGGACGACCACCTCGTTGGTCAGCGACAGCACCAGCGGCTTGGCCAGGCCGAACGGCACGGGCGTGACGAGGTTGACCCAGTGGCTGGCCAGCGACGGGGCGAGCACCGGCACTCTGATCACGCGTCGCTTGTGCAGCCCGGCGACGCGGGCGTAGACCTGCATCATCTCCAAGTACGTCAGGACGTCGGGTCCGCCGATGTCGAAGACGTGGTCGTCGTCGGACGGGTCGTCCAGAACGCCGACCAGGTAACGCAACACGTCACGGACGGCGATCGGCTGGATGCGGCTGTCCACCCACTTCGGCGTCACCATCACCGGCAGCTTGTCGGTGAGGTGCCGCAACATCTCGAACGACGCGCTGCCCGCGCCGATGATGATGGCGGCCCGCAGCACGGTGGCCGGCACGGGTGCCTGCAGCAGAATCTGTCCGACCTCCGCCCGGCTGCGCAGGTGCGGCGAGGTGCCCTCGTCGATCTCGCCGAGGCCGCCCAGGTAGACGACGCGCGCCACGCCGGCCCGTCGGGCCATGTCGGCGACGTTGCTCGCGATCTGGCGGTCGGCGTCGGCGAACGAGGCCGCCTTGCCCATCGAGTGCACGAGATGCACGACCGCACCGACGCCGGCGAACGCCTGGCCAAGGCCGTCGGCCCGCAACAGGTCACCTCCGACGATCTCGACCTCGTCCGCCCAAGCGGCTCCGGCCAGCTTGCGCGGCGACCGAGCCAGGCAGCGCACCGCGAAGCCCGACGCCAGCAGGCGCGGGACCAGACGGCCGCCGACGTAGCCGGAGGCGCCGAGGACCAGGATGCGGCGCTGCTGTACGATGTTAGGGATGCCTTACCTTCTTTCGCGGGCCAGCCAGGACCAGCTCGTCGCTCCTGAAGCCGTATGGGTGAGCAAGCTGCGCAAGTCCTTCGGCGCCGGACCTGTTCTGAACGGTGTGGACCTCCGCGTCCCGGCGGGCTCCATCGTGGCACTGTTGGGCCCCAGCGGCTGCGGCAAGACAACGCTGCTGCGTACGATCGCCGGATTGGAACGCCCCGACGCCGGCCGGGTGCAGCTCGGGCAGCGGGTGCTGTCGGAGGCGGACACGTTCGTCGCCCCGGAACGCCGGCGGGTCGGCATGGTGTTCCAGGACTGGGCGCTGTTCCCGCATCTGTCGGTCGCGCGCAACGTCGGTTTTGGCCTGCCTCGAGCGCAGCGGCGCGGTGGCAGGGTCCATGCGGCGCTGGAGATGGTCGAGCTGGACCGACTGGCCGAGCGGATGCCCGCCACGCTGTCGGGTGGACAGCAGCAGCGCGTCGCGCTGGCGCGCGCGCTGGCCAACCGGCCTACCGCGATCCTGCTCGACGAGCCGTTCAGCAACCTCGACGCCTCCCTGCGGACCTCAATCCGCACCGAGGTGCAACGACTGCTCAAGGCCCTGGCGTTGACGGCGATCTTCGTCACCCATGACCAGGAGGAGGCGTTCGTGCTGGGCGACGAGGTCGCGGTGATGCTCGACGGCGCGATCGTTCAGCAGTCGACGCCACCACAGATCTACGACGCGCCGGCGTCACGCTCCGTCGCCGCCTTCGTCGGTGACGCCAACTTCCTGGCCGGCAGCGCCGTCGGCGACAAGGCCGACACCTGCGTCGGCCCCGTGCCGCTGCGCGACGAACGCCACGGCGACGTCGACGTGTTGGTGCGACCGGAGCAGCTGGCGGTCAGCGCGGGGCGTGGGGCCGTCGTGGAGCGCGTCGAGTACTACGGCCACGACGCGGTCTACCTCGTGCGTCCCGACGGCGGAACCCTGGTGCGCGCCCGGGTCATGGCAGCCCCGCGGTTCGGCAGCGGTGACCGCGTTGACGTCCGCTACGTCGGCGACGCTACCGTCGCGTACTCGACGGCGTAGCGACCAGCGGCTGCCCTTTGGACGCCGATGTCGTCGTGCTCGGCGCCGGTCCGGCTGGGCTCGGCGCAGCCTGGCGTGCCGCCCGCGCCGGCCACCGTGTCGTCGTCCTCGAGCGCAGCTCGGTGCCTGGCGGAGCCGCCGGAAGCTTTGTCGTCGGCGGTCAGCGCGTCGACCACGGCAGCCACCGCCTGCACCCGTCGACCGACCCGGCGATCCTCAAGGACCTGCGGGTCCTGCTCGGCGGCGAACTGCAGACCCGGCGGCGAAACGGGCGCATCCGCCTTGAGGGCCGCTGGATCGGCTTCCCGCTGCGCGCCGGCGACCTGCTCCGCCGGCTACCGGCCTCGTTCGCCGTGGCCGCCGCCCGTGACGCGGCGATCGCGCCACTGCGGCGTGCTCGCGACGACTCCTTCTCCGAGGTCCTGCGAGCCGGTCTCGGGCCGACCATCTGCGACCGCTTCTACCTGCCGTACGCCCGCAAGATCTGGGGAGTCCCACCAGAGCAGCTGTCCGGGGAGCAGGCCCGCCGCCGGGTGAGCGCCGGCTCACCGGCCAAGCTGCTGCGCCGCATCGTCGAGGCAGCCCGCAGCCGCGGCCAGACCTTCTACTACCCCGCGGGAGGATTCGGGCGCATCGCCGAGCGCCTCGCCGCCGCCGCCGCCGAGGCCGGCGCCGAGCTGCGCTACGGCGACGCGGTCCAGGGCTTGTCCCTGCACGCCGACCAGGTGCGCGTCACCACCGCCGACGGCGGGGTGGTCACCGCCGACCGGGCGTGGTCGACCCTGCCCCTGCCGGTGCTGGCCCGCATGGCCGTCCCCGCCCCTCCGCCCGGCGTCCTGACCGCGGCCGGCGCACTGCGCTTCCGTTCGCTGCTGCTGGTCTACCTCGTCCTCGATGACGACCGCTACACGCCCTACGACGCGCACTACCTGCCGGAGGCGACGACGCCCGTGAGCCGGGTGTCGGAGCCGAAGAACTACCGCGACGGCGATGACCCGCCCGGTCGCACGGTGCTGTGCGCGGAGGTGCCATGCGACCAGGGGGACGACCTGTGGTCCAGCGACGACGCCGGCGTCGGGCGGCTGGTTGGGGCCGGCCTGCGGGCGGTGGGCCTGCCCGAAGTGCGACCGGTCGAGGTGGTCGTGCGCCGCCTGTCCTCCGCCTATCCGGTGTACCTGCGGGGCTTCGAGCGGCAGCTGACGGCGCTCGAGGCTTGGGCCGCGTCCCAGCCGCGGCTGCTGACCTTCGGTCGCCAGGGACTGTTCGCCCACGACAACACCCACCATGCGCTGGCGATGGCCTGGGCCGCCGCCGACGCCCTGCGCCCCGGCGGCGGCGGCTTCGACGAGGCGGCGTGGACCGCCGCCCGCGAGCGCTTCCGCGGCCACGTCGTGGAGGACTGACACCCGCAACAGGCACCCGCTGGACGACAGGGCACCCGACGCACCAGGGTCCCGGCCTTTCGGTGCGGCCTAGGCGGTGTTGAGCTCCCGGTGGACGGCCGGGACGACTGCGCGCAGGTAGCGGCCGAGACGGATGAAGGAACGCCCGCTGGTGCGGAAGCCATAGCCGATCGGGACCTCGGCATAGCGGTAACCCTTGGCGAGCAGGTCAAGGGTCAGCACCTGCGCGTAGTTGAAGTCGTGGATGACCTCGGCGCCCGCCGCCGCGGCCGCCGACATGGCGCGGTAGCCGCTCTGGCCGTCGGTGAGCGGCACCCGGGCGGCGTAGCGCAACGCCGTGGTCAGGATCCGGTTGCCGAGACGCCGGTGGGGCAGCATCCGGCGGATGTCGCCGCTGAAACGCGACCCGACGACGTAGTCGGCGCGGCCGGCCAGGATCGGGGCGACGAGGCGCTCCAGCTCCTCAGGGGCGTACTCACCGTCGGCGTCGCAGAAGGCCGCGACAGCCGCCC
>JALZLF010000133.1 GCA_030858865.1 Actinomycetota bacterium
AGTCCAGCGCGATCACGCGCGCGCCGCCGCGGGCCAGCTCGCGGGCCAGCGCGCCGGTGCCGCTGGCCACATCCAGGATGAGCTCGCGTGGCAGCGCTGCCGTGGCGGCGCGGGCCACCCTTCGCCAGTGGCGGTCCTGGCCCAGCGAGAAGATGGTGTTGGCAAGGTCGTAGCGAGGCGCGACGCGGTCGAACATCGCCTGGACCAGGGCTGCGTCCTTGTCGGCGGTCGGGCGTGGGTCGGGCAGGCAGGTCATGGACGCCAGCTGTCGTCGTCGGGCTCTGGCCATGGCTCGTCCGCGCTGGCGCGCCGGGCCACGCGGACGCCCTGACGGACGGTCAGCACCTGGCGGCCGGCGCCAGAGCTGATCAGGTCCTGCCAGACCGTGGCCGCCGAGGTGACCAGCTCCACCCCGACCAGGTCGGCCCGCCGGCCCGTGGCCAGCATCCCGGCCTGCTGACCCCAGCCCATCGCCGCGGCACCGTCGACCGTGGCCAGGCGAACGGCAGCCTCTGGCAGCGACAGCTTGCCGTTGCGGTGCGGCCACGCGTCCAGTCCTCGTTGCCGAGCAAGGCTCACCCACGCCGCGGCCTCGGCCAGCACGTCGAGGTCGCCGACGGCGGCGGGCGACTCGGTTCCCAGCGCCAACGGTGTCCCGGCGGCGGCGAACCGCTCCAGCGGCGCCTGGCCGGCCTGTAGCTGCGCATCGGCGCGCGGGCAGCACACGACAGCGATCCCGCGCTTGGCGAGCAACGCTGCCTCGGGCTGTTCCACAACCACGGCGTGGGCCAGCGTCGTGCGGTCGGTCAGGCCACCGAGCCGCTCGAGGTAGGTCACGCCGCCGGCACCCGCTCCGGCGTCGAGCCACTCGAAGGACATCCCCGCGGCGCGCGCCTCCTCGGCCAGGGGACCACGCCCGTCCCGGACAGCGGTGACTTCGCCCTCGGTCTCGGCGCAGTGCAGGTGCAGCGGAACGTCGCTGCGCTTGGCAAGGTCCGCCAGGGACTGCAATACACCGCTGCCCAACACGGCCGGGCTGTCCGCGGCGATGCCGACGCGGCGACCCTCGGCGGGTAGGCCAAGGCTGACCGCCAGCTGCTCCAGCACCACGTCGGAGCTGTCGCGGTCGACCATCGCCACCTGCACCCAGGAATCACCGACCAACCCCGCGCGGCAGGCCGCCGGGACCGCGGGCCCTCGGCTCACGACGTCGCCAACGGCGGTGGTGCCGGCCCGCAACGACGACAGCACGCCTCGGTGTGCGGAACGGCCCCAACGCTGGGGCGGCCAGGTCGCCAGCAGGCCGGACAGGGTCCGCGTCCAGGACAGGTGGGGACCGCCGGCAACCAGCGACGTCGCGTCGCTGTGCTCCAGATGCGTGTGGGCGTTGACCAGGCCTGGCAGCAGCACGCCGGCCACCCGGTGCTCCCGCCCGGCGCTGGGGCGCAGGGTCGCCGCCTGCTCGACGGCGGCGATGCGCCCGTCCACCACCAGGACGCCGCCGTCGCCGATCACCGGCCGCGTCATCGGGCAGACGACATCGGCGCTGTACAGCACGGCGGGCACGCGGCGAGTGTAGGACGCTTGACGGCGCTCAAGAGGGGGCGCGTCCGTGCCGACGTTCAGGTGACTGTCTAGTCGTTCAGGTGACTGTCTAGTGTCGAAGGGTGTTGGCGATGAGGTTTCGGCGTTCGCGGCGCAGTGGCGTGGTCCACTCCGACGGCAGCGGCTTCCCGGTCTGTGACATGTGCGGCATGGCCGGGCCGGTTGACCTCAGCGGTCACTGCCTGCTCGGTCACTACGTGGGGGTCGTGCCCCGACTGACCGAGCCGAGCGCCAACGACGCGGGCGTTGAAGCGGACGCCGGGCCTCAGGCCGTGCCGGTGAACGCGCCCGAGACTGAGCAGGCGTATCACCCGCACGACGACATCCTGTCCTGGCAGGACCTCACCGCCGATGCGGACGCGGCCCCACCAGCGGCCGCGGCTGCGCCCACGCCGCAATCTTCCCCGCCCGCGAGCGCCACGGACGAGCTGCTGGCCTGGGACGATCCTGCCCCCGGATCGTCGACCCTTGACTACGCCGGCGAGGAACCCGCCGCCGGCCGGCACCCCGACGAGGACGCACGCGAGCCCGTTGGCGTGGCGACAGCCGAGTCTTCTGGGCCCACCGGCGAGCGGGACCATGGCGATGCGGCCGACGAGGAGGACGCCCGGCATGCCCGCCGCCGCGTCGCCGGCATGGTCGGCGGTACCGCCGCGGCCACCGTGCTCACCGCCGCCGCCGTGCTGGTGCTGCCCTTCTAGCTTCCCCTCGGCGCCTCGAGGGCTCGGACGCTGCGAGTGACCACTCGTACAGTGGGGTCGTGCGATACCGAGTCGACGATCTGGCGGTCCGCTGCGGAATCAGCGTGGACACCGTCCGCTACTACCAGGCCAAGGGTCTGCTGCACCGCCCCGAGCGGGAGGGCCGGCTGGCCTGGTACACCGAGGAGCACCTGGCCCGCGTGCGGCGGATCCGAGAGCTCAAGGGCAAGGGATTCAGCCTCGGCATGATCGGCCGGGCGTTGGACGGCGACCTCGACGCCTCCGAGGAAGCGCTGGCCGTCGCCCTTGCCGACCCGCTGCCGGGCGAAGTCGCCGCCGCTGATCAGCGGCTGTCCCTGGACGACCTCGCCCAGCGCACCGGCGCCTCGCGGCCGCTGCTGGAGGCGATCGCCCGCGAAGGGCTGCTGGTCCCGCGCGACGAGGACTCGCAGCGGCCGTACACGACGGCCGATGCCGACGCGCTCGTTGCCGGTCTGACGTTGCTGTCGGCGGGGGTGCCGCTGTCGGAACTGTTGGCGCTGGCTCGCGAGCACGACCGTGCGGCACGAGCGGTGGCCGACTCGGCAGTCGAGTTGTTCGCCCGCTACGTCCGCGACCCGATCCGCAACAGTGCCGGCTCGGATGCCGAGGCCGCCGAGCGGATGGTCGAGGCGCTGCACCTGATGCTGCCGGCAGCGGGGGCCCTGCTGTCTCATCACTTCCAGCGGCGGCTGCTGGCCGCGGGGCGCGCGCGGATCGCCGATCCGGACGCGATGGCGCTGGCAGCGGGCCCCGAGGCGGTGCAGGCCGGATGAGGACGCCGTCGCTGGCGAGCCCGTCAGTGCACACGGTGGAGGTCGGCGACCCGCAGGATCTGCTGGCGCATCTGGCCGCCGACCATCCGGTCGCCTGGGTCCGCGACGGTCAGGGGCTGGTCGGGTGGGGGCAGTTGGCCCGCGTCGACCTTGGCACCGGGCCGCGGCGTTTCGCACGTGCGCAGGCCGTGCTGGCCGACTTGGCGGCACGGGTCGCGGTGAACGACGAGGTCGGTCTGCCCGGCTGCGGCCTGGTGGCGTTCGCCAGCTTCACCTTCGACGAACGCTCGCGCGGTTCGGTGCTGGTCGTGCCGCGAGTTGTCCTTGGTCGCCGGCAAGGTCGCGCGTGGCTGACCACGGTGGGCGACAGGGCGACCCCACCGGGGTTGACGCTGCATGCGTTGCCAGGGCCCCGGCGGGTGCGGTACGCCAGCGGGGGGGCAGACGAGGTCCGCTGGGTTGAGGCGGTCGACGAAGCCGTGCGCGAGATCAAGGACGGGCAGCTGGACAAGGTCGTGCTCGCCCGAGACGTTCGAGTGTGGTCCGAGGAGCCGCTGGACACTCGTGTGCTCGCCCGCCGCCTGGCCGAGCGCTTCAGCTCCTGCTTCACCTTCGTGTGCGACGGTCTCGTCGGCGCGACGCCCGAGCTGCTGCTCCGGCTCCGAGCGGGACGTGTCGAGTCGATCGTCCTCGCAGGGTCAGCTCCACGCGGAGCGGACGCTGGCGCTGACCAGCGGCTGGGTCAGGCGCTGCTCGCCTCGGGCAAGGACCGCCAGGAGCATGAGCTCGCCGTGGCGTCGGTCCGCGACGTGCTGGCTCGCCTCTGCGACCAGCTGACGGTCGACCAGACGCCGCGGCTGCTGCGTCTGGCCAACGTGCAACATCTGGCGTCCACCGCACACGGCACCCTGACCGACGACGGTCGCGTGCTGGACGTGGTGGCGGCGCTGCACCCCACCGCCGCGGTGTGCGGTACGCCGCGCGCCGCAGCCCTGCAGCGCGTCCGTGCTCTGGAAGGGATGGACCGCGGCCGCTACAGCGGACCGGTGGGCTGGTTCGACGCCGACGGCGACGGCGAGTGGGGGGTCGCCCTGCGCTGCGCGGAGGTCGAGGGCAGCCGAGCTCGCTTGTTCGCCGGTGCCGGGATCGTCGACGGCTCGCTGCCGGAGGCGGAACTGGAGGAGACTCGGCTGAAGCTGCGTGCCATGCAGTCAGCCTTGGACGGCCACTGATCCCGCCCTTCGCGGCGGCCGGCGTGCACGGGCCTACCCGAGCGCGGAGTGGGCGATGCCGACCAGGCGCTGATGCAGGGCCATGTTGGCGTTGCGGTCGGTGCGCACCTCGATCAGCTGCACTCCCCCCGCGGCCCGGCCCGCCGCCAGCGCCTTCCCGAGGTCGGCCGCACGCTCGAGGCGAGCGTGCCCGACGCCCAACCCGGCGGCCAGACGCGCCAGGTCGACGCCATGCGGGGTGGCGAACACCGATTCGAAGGCACGGTGCCCGGCGTACAGGAAGTTGAAGATGCCGCCTCCGTCGTTGTTCAGCACGACGAGGACAAGGTCAGGCAGGCGACCGGGGACCGGCAGCAGGCCGTTCTGATCGTGCAACAGCGACAGGTCGCCTGCGAGCGCGAAGGCCGGCCCGTTCCAAGCGGCCGCGATGCCAAGCGCCGTCGAGCAGAACCCGTCGATGCCACTGGCACCACGGTTGCCCAGCACGCGCAGGCCGCCGCGTGCGGCCATGAAGCTGTTCAGATCCCGCACCGGCATGCTCGACGCGACGGTCAGCACCGACCCGTCCGGGACAAGCGCTGCCAGATCACGGGCTGTGCGCGGCTCGCTGGGCACCTGCTCGGCGTCGAGCGCCTCGTCGAGCGCGGTCCGCACGCGCTGCTCGGCGGTGCGCCAACCGTCCAGCCAGGCGCGGTCGTCGCGACGCGGCAGGCGGGCGGTGAGTGCGGCGGCCAGCCGGGAAGGGGAGGCTGCGATGATCCGCGACAGCGCCCGGCGCGGATCCAGCCACCCGCCGTACGGGTCCAGCAGGATCTGCACAACGTCGGGTCCCAGGTGCGCGAGCAGCGCCTTTGACAGCCCGGTCTTGCCGACGGTGATCACCAGGTCGGGGCGATGTGCCTGTGCGAACGAGGGGTCGCTCAGCAGCAGGTCGTAGGTGGTGATGGCCTCGTCGCCGGCCCGCGCGCCGGACTGGGGTTCAGCGAGCACCGGCCAGGCAGCCGCCCTGGCGAAGGCGAGCAGCGGATCGGGGTCGGCGGTGGTGTCGCCGACGACAAGGAGGCCTCGCGGGGTGGCGGCCACCTCGTCGACGAGTCCCGTGACGACCTCCTCGGCGGGAGCCGGGTCCGCCGGCACGACGCGCGTCCACGGCTGGCCCTGCCGGCGGTGCCGTGCCGTTGGGTGGTCGCCGGACACCTGCTTGTCGTCGCCGCTGCTCACGAGCGGTTCACGGAAGGCGAGATTGACGTGCACGGGGCCGGGCGGGTGCCCGGCCCCACCTCTGGCCTCCGCGACCCCGCGCGACGCCAACGAGCGCCAGTACATCTGGATGCCAGGGACCTCGTCGGGCGCGCCGGCCTCGCAGAACCAGCGCACCGCGCCGCCGTACAGCCCAAGCTGGTCGATCGTCTGGTTCGCACCGGTCCCGCGCAGCTCCGGTGGCCGGTCGGCGGTCAGTACCAGCAGGGGCACGCCGGCCAGGTCGGCCTCCACGATGGCGGGGTGCAGGTTGGCGGCAGCCGTGCCGGAGGTGCAGGCAACGACCACCGGCGCTCCCGAAGCCTTGGCGAGGCCGAGCGCGAAGAACGCCGCCGATCGCTCGTCGATGCGGACGTGCAGGCGGATTCGGTCGTCGGTGTGCAACGCCAACGCCAAGGGTGCGGAGCGCGAACCGGGCGACAGCACGGCGTGGGCTACCCCCTGCCGGACCAGCTCGTCGACCAGGACCGTGGCCAGCACTGTCGACGGATTCACGTCGCGGCCTTCTCGGCGGCCGCCAGCCGCCGCTGCCAGCGCACGCGGTTCTCGCCGGTCAGCTCGACGGCCGCCAACCGCTGCTCGTCAACGTCGGGGCGTCGCACCGCGATCGCACCGTCCAGCGGTACCAGCGACTCGGCGACAACGTCGGCGGTCAGCAGCTGGACCGTCGCCAGCCCGCAGGCGTAGGGCAGCTCCGGCAGGGCCGCGGCCAGGGCCAGCCCAGCGGCGATGCCGACCGAGGTCTCCAGCGCCGATGACACGACCACCGGAAGGCCGCACGCCTCGGCCACCCGCAGCGCCGGCCACACCCCGCCGAGCGGCTGTGCCTTGAGCACGACGACGTCGGCAGCCTCGGCCAGCCCGGCGATGTGGGTCGGGTCGACGGCAAGGCGCACGACCTCGTCGACCGCCAGCGGCACGCTCACCCGGCGTCGCAGCGCGGCCATCTGCTCCAGGGTCGCGACCGGCTGCTCGGCGTACTCCAGGTCGAAGGCCGACAGCCGGCGCAGGCGAGGAACGGCCTCGTCGACGGTCCAGGCGCCATTGGCGTCCAGGCGCAGCTTGCCGGAAGGTCCGAGGGCGTCGCGCACGACCGCCACCCGGACGAGGTCGTCGGAGAAAGTCTGTCCCGGTTCGGCGACCTTGACCTTGGCGGTCATGCAGCCGGAAGCGGCGACGATCTGGCGGGCGGCTTCGGGTGCGACCGCCGGCACCGTGACGTTGACCGGGATGGCATCGCGCAGCGGCGCGGGCCAGGGGGTATCGGCGGCCTCGCGCGCGGCGGCGAGCCAGCGGGCCGCCACCGGCGCCGGGTACTCCGGGAACGGCGACCACTCGCCCCAGCCGCACGCCCCGGCCAGCAGGACGCCCTCCCGGACGTCGGTCCGCCGGAAGCGGGTGCGCAGCGGGATCGCGAAGGCGCGCACTACGCCAGCACCAGACCGACGCCGAGCAGCACGGCGAACGCCAGCTCCAGCACCCCCGTGCCGGCCAGCGCCGGCACCAGCTCCCTGCCGGTAGCATCCGAGGCGACCGCGCGCAGCGGACGGACGCTCAACGGCACGGCAGCGACCATCAGAAGCGGCCACAGACTGCCCGTCATCACCGGTAGCGACGCGGCGGCCACCAGGAAGGCGCCCGCCACCAGCACCAGGTAGAACACCCGGGTGAGGCGGTCGCCGAGGCGCACGGCCATGGTCGCCTTTCCCCCTGCAGCGTCGGTGGGGATGTCACGCAGGTTGTTGGCCACCAGGATGGCTGTGGCCAGCATCCCTACGGGCACCGACGCGGCCACCGCGACCGCGACAACCCGCTCGTCGTGCACGTATGCCGAACCGACCGTGGCCACCAGGCCGAAGAACACGAACACGAACAGCTCGCCGAGGCCAGCCGAGGCGTAGGGCCGCGGCCCGCCGCTGTAGGCGAGGCAGGCGGCGAAACAGGCAAGCCCCACCAGCAGCAGCTCCCAGCCGACGGCCGCCGACAGCGCCAGTCCCGCAACCGCCGCCACCCCGAGCGCGACACCGACCCCCGTGCGCATCCTCGCCGGGGCGACCAGCCCCGTCGCGACCGCCCTGCGCGGCCCGACCCGTTGCGGGGTGTCAAGGCCACGCACGCCGTCGAAGTAGTCGTTGGCGTAGTTGACGGCGACCTGGACCGCCACCGCGACGACCAGGGCACCCGCGAACCGCCAGGCGACGAAGCGCGTGGCGGCTGCCGTCCCCACCAGCACGGGGGCGACCGACGCCGGCAGCGTCCTCGGCCGCGCCGCCTCGACCCAGACGTTCACCGCCGGATCACGGGCGCTTGGGGAACCTGCCGAACTGCGGCGTGCGCTTGTCGACGTAGGCGTTGCGCCCCTCCTGCGCCTCCTCGCTCATGTAGTACAGCAGCGTGGCGTCCCCGGCGAGCTGCTGGATGCCGGCCAACCCGTCGTCGGCGGCGTTCAGCGAGGCCTTGAGCATGCGCAGCGCCAGCGGGGAGTGCTCAAGCATCCGGCGGCACCACGCGATCGTCGTGGTCTCCAGCTCGGCCAGCGGCACGACGGTGTTGACAAGGCCCATGTCCAAAGCCGCTTTGGCGTCGTACTGCTCGCACAGAAACCAGATCTCGCGGGCCTTCTTCTGGCCGACCGAGCGGGCCAGCAGGCCCGAGCCGTAGCCGCCGTCAAAGGAGCCGACCCTTGGTCCCGTCTGGCCGAACCTGGCGTTGTCGGCGGCGATCGTCAGGTCACAGACAACGTGCAGCACGTGGCCACCACCGATGGCGTAGCCGGCCACCATCGCCACGACGGGCTTCGGCGTCCGCCGGATCTGGATCTGCAGATCCAACACGTTGAGCCGTCCGACGCCGTGCGGATCACGGTAGCCGTCGTCGCCACGGATGCGCTGATCGCCGCCGGAGCAGAACGCCTCGTTGCCCGCGCCGGTCAGCACGATGACGCCGATCTGCGGATCGTCGCGCGCGACGTTGAACGCATCGGACAGCTCGAACAGCGTCGTCGGGCGAAAGGCGTTGCGGACATCGGGCCGGTTGATGGTGATCTTGGCGATCCCCTCAGCGGTCTCATAGACGATGTCGGTGTAGTCCCCCGACGGCTGCCACGCCAGCCGCCCCTCGCTCGCCTTCCCACGTCCCACGCCGAACTCCTGAGCGATCACTCACACGGTTCTGGCTACCGTAGCGTCTTGCGTCCTATCGCTCCGCTGTCTGTGGACCTCCAGCGCATGCCCGCCGACCCGCCGCGCCTCATCGCCGTGCAGCTGCCGCCCGGCGCTTCCCAGGCGGCCGCCATCACCGCCGTGTGGGACGCGGGTGATGCGGTGCTTCCGCTGGACCCGCAGCTTTCTGAGCAGTCGCGCGACGCCGTGCTGGCCGCGTTGCGCCCCGAGCATCTGCTCGACGACCGCGGGCTGCGCGACCTGCCTGCTCCCGCACGGACCGAAGCCGGCGTCGCCGCGGTGATCCTGACGTCGGGCTCCACCGGTGCGCCCAAGGCGGTGGAGCTGACCTCGGCGGCGCTGGATGCCTCGGCTGCGGCGAGTCTGGCGCGGATCGACGCGGTCCCCGACGATCGCTGGCTGTGCTGCCTGCCCTTGCACCACATCGCCGGGCTCCAGGTCCTGGTGCGCGCCCGCCGAGCCCGAAGCGCTGCCGTCGTGCACCCGGGCTTCGACGTCGCGGCGGTGGCTGCCGAGCCGGCTGTGACCATGGTCTCGCTGGTGCCCACGATGCTGCAGCGCCTGCTCGACGCCGGCGCGGACGTGAGCCGCTTCCGCCGCGTCCTGCTGGGCGGCGCCGCGCCAGCGCCAGACCTGCTGGCTCGTGCACGGCGGGCGGGTGCCCGGATCGTGGTGACGTACGGCATGACGGAGACGGGTGGTGGCTGTGTCTACGACGGGCGACCTCTGGACGGGGTGGAGGTCGCCGTCGATGCCGACGGGCGCATCCGGCTGCGCGGCCCGGTGCTGTTCCGCGGCTACCGCGGCGAGCCGGCGGCGACGAACCAGGCGTTGCGCGACGGCTGGCTGGGAACCGCTGACCTGGGCCGGTTGACCGCCGACGGCGGGCTCCAGGTTCTGGGCCGGGCCGACGACGTGATCATCACGGGCGGCGAGAACGTCCGCGCCGGCGAGATCGCCGCCGCGCTGGCCGAGCACCCGGCGATCGACGAGGCAGCCGTGGTGGGCAGACCCGATCCCGAGTGGGGCCAGCGGGTGGTCGCGTTCGTGGTGGCCCCGGGAGTGGCCCCGGCCCTTGACGAGGTACGAACTTTCGTGCGCGCTCGGCTCTCAGGCGCCCACGCACCGCGCGAGCTGGTGGTCGTCGATCGGCTTCCCCGGCTGGCCAGCGGCAAGGTGGACCGGCTGGCGTTGCACCGCCTTCCGTCGTCGCCGCCGCCACGCCCTGCCTGACGGCGGACACAGCGAGGGGGCCCGCGGCGCAGGCCCCCTCTCCCTCTGTCGTTGTCTAGTGTCGCCTGCCGATTGGCTCCTGCGTCTGCACGTTGAGGTAGGGCGCCGTCACAGCACGCTTGCGGACCGGCTCGCGGAAGACGTGGACGTCCAGGCCCACGCTCGTGGCCCTGACGATCTTGGGGGTGCTGTTCGTCGCACAGCTGCGGCCGTTGATCGGAGGTGATGGCAGTGACGACGAGGCCTTGGGGCGTCTGCTGGTCACCGGAGCGCTGACGGCACTCCTGGCGCTGGCTGCGTTCGCTCAGAAACGGTTGCATCGTCCGTGATGCTGGGCGGGTTCGACGACTGGCCGCTGAGTCGCAGGGGTAGAGGCACCCGCAGGGAGGTGGGCGTATCAGCGACTCGCAACAGGTCCCCGGACCGGCCGTCGACAACAACGAGCGGATCACCGCGCGGCCCAGCGACGATTTCGCGCGGTTCCCGCGTGAGGAGGTCACGCCGATTCCGGAGCCGGGCGCCGGCCCAGGGGGTGGGCTGGACTCCGGGCTCAGCAAGCCGCTGCTCGCCGTGGCCGCCGGGTTTGTGTTGATCTTCGCAACGTTTGTGATTCTCAGTCCCGTGCCGCTGATCCTCGGCGTGCTGCTGATTGTCGGCGGCATGGTCTGGAGCAAGGTGTCGCAGCGTCGCGGCTCGGGCTCGGGGCTCGGTCCGGTGACGATCCGGCGGGGTTAGCCGGCGGTCGGCGTCCTTGGCGCTGCCCGCCACGCCAGTGTCACCATCTCCCGGGTCACCGGTACCCCCTCGGCGCCCAAGGCGGTGCGGACGTCGTCGTCGCGGCTGGCTGGCAGGCACAGCCGTCGCCGCACGAAGGCGACGACGTCGCCTGCGGCGTCTTGCCACGGTGACGGTTGCGACCACCGGGTGACCCTCGGCTGGACGCCGAGCTCGCCCAGAGCGGGCAACAGATCGTCGATCGTTGGCCCTGGCGGCCGCTCCAGCCCGTGCAGCCGGCGCCACAGTGGAACCATCCACGCCAGCGGATGGGCCGCGGTCAGTTCGACGACGACCCCGCGACTCGCCGCCGCGGTCAGCGCCCTCACGAACGGCGGCAGGCCGGCCACGTTGTACAGGACGTGATGGCAGACGGCGACATCGACGGCTGGCGCCGACTCGGCGACGTCGGGCCAGCGGCCGGCCACCTCCCGATGAGCCACCCCGAGGCGGTCAGCGCGGGCGGCGAACGCCTCCAGCATGGCCGCCGACTCGTCGACACCCACCACGTGCCGGGCCAGCGGCACCAGCGGCAGGGATGCCGCACCACCGCCGCAGCCGACGTCGAGCACCGCGCCACCGTCGGCCAGCATCGTGGCGGCCGCGCGCCTGGACGCAGTCTGGGCGGTCATGGCATCGTCGGCCAGCCGGTCGAACAGCGACACGGCGAAACCCCATGGGGACTCCGGGGCGCTGGCCACCAGCTCGGGTGGAAGGGCCAGCGACTCCAGGGACTGACGCCAATTATCGACGGCGGACACGCGCGCCACTCTCGCACGTGATCGACGGCGGTGCTTCCAACGCTTCTGCGTTCGGTTGTGGTGAACTTCGGCCATGCCGAACTTCGTAAACCGCGACCGGGAGCTCGCCGCCCTTGACCGCGCAGCGGGGCAGCAACCCGGCCTGGTGATCGTGTCGGGGCGCCGGAGGGTGGGCAAGACCGCGCTGCTCGACCGCTTCGCCCAGCGCCGCCGTGCGGTGTTCCTGCCTGGCACCCGAGCTCCAGTTGCCGAGGCGCTGCGCCGCCTGGAGGAGCGGCTGCGCGCCACCGCTGCGCCGGTCCCCGGGGACTTGCTGGACCTGGGCTCGTTGCGGACCTGGGACGCCGCGTTTGGCTACCTGCTCGCCAGGGGCCGCCATGAGCCGCTGCTGGTCGTGCTCGACGAGTTTCCGTACTTGTGCGAGGCCGACCCCGCGCTGCCGTCCACGTTGCAGGCGCGCTGGGACCACCGTGGTGACTCCCAACTGTCGCTGGTGCTAGCGGGGTCCCATGTGGGTCTGATGGAACAGCTCGTCGCCGCCGATGCGCCGCTGTTCGGCCGGGCCGACGCCCACCTGCGGCTGGCCCCCTTCTCATGGCGGGACGCGGGTCTGCTCGCCGGTGGCGACGATCCCGCCGCCTGGATGGAGGCCTACGTAACCGTTGGCGGCATGCCCCGGTACCTGCGGCTGTGGGATCCGCGTCACGACGCGTTGACCAACCTGGCCGACCTCCTCGACGGTCCCGGCGCGCCGCTTGGCGACGAGGGCACCGTCGTCCTGCAGGAGCTGACGCCAGGGTCGGCGGCGGCACGGGTGCTGGAGCTGGTCGCCCTTGGCGCGGACACGTTCACGGCCGTGCGCGAGCGGGCCGGGTTGGCGCCCGCTACCGCCAGCGACGCGTTGTCCCTGCTGGAGCGTCTGGGTCTGCTCGACCGGTTGACCCCCGTGGGCGAGGACCCTCGGCGCACCAAGCGGGTGCGCTACCTGGTCCGCGACCCGTTCCTGCGGCTGTGGCTGGGGCTGGTGCTGCCCAACCGCGACGCCTTCGAGCTCGGTCGCGGCACCGGCGTCCTGGCCGCTGCCCGCGAACAGCTCGCGGCCAGCCAGCAGCAAGCGTTCGCCACCGTGGTGCGCGACTGGCTGGGCGGCGTTCAGCAGGCTGCCTGCGGCCCCTGGTGGGCGACCGGCGAGGGTGTGGTGGAGGCGCTGGCCCTGCGTGGCCACACCCCGGC
>JALZLF010000148.1 GCA_030858865.1 Actinomycetota bacterium
GTTCGGCGGCGGCAGTGGCGTCGCTCGCCCGGGCCAGCTGTCGCTGGCCCACCACGGTGTGCTGTTCCTCGACGAGCTGTTCGAGTGGCCCCGTGGCGTGATCGAGGCGCTGCGCCAGCCGCTGGAGGATGGTGTCATCTGTGTCGCCCGCTCCCGCGCCACGGTGACCTATCCCGCCCGCGTGCAGCTGGTCTGCGCGGCCAATCCCTGCCCGTGTGGAGGCGGGGACCGCTGCGTGTGCTCCGACGACGCGATCTGGGCCTACCGCTCGCGGCTGTCGGGACCGTTGGCTGACCGTCTCGACCTGGCCCCGGCCGTCGAGCCGTTGTCCGCGGCTGACCTGCTGTCGGCAGGAACCGGCGAGTCCAGCGCCGACGTGTCCGCCAGGGTGGCGTCCGCGCGCGCCGCGGCCAGAGACCGCTGGACAGACGCGGTGAGCTGCAACGCGGTGGCGCCCGCCCGAATGGTGCGGCGCAGCGTGCAGCCGGCGGCACTGCGAACGCTGGCCAACGCCGTGGAAGCCGGCGCGCTCACGGGGCGGGGCTATGACCGGGCGTTGCGAGTGGCCCGTACCTGCGCCGACCTGGAGGGCACCGAGACCGTCGGCAACGACCACGTCCTGGAGGCCTACGCACACCGCTTGGGTCTGCGGCCCCACCAGCCGGCCAGCGCCGGACCGGCCGCCGCCATGGCGCGGCGCTGATGACCGCGCAGTGGGCGGCCGAGCTGTCGGCGGGCGCGGATCCCGAGCTGGTCGAGCGGGTCCTGCGGTTGGCGGCCGCACCATGGGTGCATCCCGAGCGGGTGCGCGGCGTCGTCGAGGCTCACCTCGACCAGCCCTCGGTCGACGTCGACGACGTGGTCGCGGGACTCGAGGCGGCGGGAAACCGCAGCTCGCGTCCGCTGCCGCAGCGGGCCGAAGTCGGAGAAGTGGCCCGCGCCCTGCTCGGCCACGGCGCGCGCATGGCCATCGTCGGCCAGCCCGGCTACCCGCGACGCCTGGCCGACGCCTGGCCCGAGCTGGGCGCACCCCTGTGGCTGTTCCTGCGTGCTCCCGCCGCGCGGCTGCCCGCGGCCGCGGCCGTCGCCGTGGTGGGAACGCGCCAGCCGACGATCGACGGCGCGCAGACGGCCGAGGCACTGGGCCGCCTGCTGGCCCGCCATGGCGTGACCGTCGTGTCGGGCATGGCCCGCGGCATCGACCAGGCGGCGCACCGTGGGGCACTGCGGGCCGGCGGCGCCACCGTGGCCGTCCTCGGCACCGGCTTCGGCGTTGACTACCCCGCTGGCGACGAGGCCGCCCGGGAGGCGGTCGCCGCCGCCGGCGGCCTCGTCACCGAGCTCCCGCCCGGTCTCGGTCCCAAACCGCGGCACTTTCTCTGGCGCAACCGGGTGATATCGGGCCTGGCAGACGTGACCGTCGTGGTGCAAGGCCGCCTGCGCAGCGGCGCCCTGCACACCGCCCGGCTGGCCGCCGCCCAGGGCCGTGAGGTGATGGCCGTACCCGGCTCGCTGAACGACCCCGCCAGCCGGGCGCCGCTCGACCTCATCCGCGACGGCGCAACGCCATTGACCCGGCTGAGCGACGTGCTGGAGGTCATTCCGGGCCCGGGCGCTCAGGATGGGTTCGAGGCGCCGGTTGCGCCGGCAGGCCAGGGTGGGCGCAGCCCCACGACCACGGGATTGTCGGCGCAGGCGGGGAACCTGCTCACCCTGATCGGCGCGGTCCCGGCTTCACCCGGCGCGCTGGCGCGCGCCGCCGATCAGCCGGTGACCGCGGTCCTGGCCGCCGTCGCCGAGCTGGAGACCGCCGGGCTGGTGCGAACCACACCCCGTGGACCCGTCCTCGCCCGCACGGCTGCTGTCGAACCCCGCGCAGCGCTTCTGTAACTGAGGCGGTCGCGCGCTCGGAATCACAAGGAAGAAGGTGACCCACAGTAGTCAGATTCGAAGTGGCACTCAAGGCATACGGCCTTTACGCCGATTCTTCTGGCGAGGGTCGGGAAAGGCCGGACCCAAGGGGGAGGGAACGACCATGAAGAACCGCGCGTACCTGCTACTCGGTGCCATCGCCATGCTCGTCTCCACGCTGGGCGCACCGCGCAAGTGGTAAGGCCGGACCGTCAGCCCGCTGACGTTCGATAGACGACGACAGGAGGGAGCGGTGTGCCGCTACTGCTGACCGCACTCGCAGTCGGCATTGCCATCATCATCGCCTCGGGGGGGCGCCTGTCGCGCCTGGCCGACATCCAGCTGCGGGGCGGCTACCTGCTGGTGGCCGCCATGGCCCTGCAGGTTGCCCTGATGCTGCACCTGCTGCCCGCCGACCAACGGGCGCTGCAAGGCGCCGTGCACCTGTTCAGCTACGGGTTGTCCGGCGCCTTTGTCGTCGCCAACTTCCGGGTGCCGGGCCTCCCCCTGCTTGGCTTCGGCGGCCTGCTCAACTTCCTGCCGATCGCCGCCAACGGCGGCGTCATGCCGGCGTCGCTGACGGCGCTGGAGCGAGCCGGAATGGTGGCCGTGCCTGCCGACTTCTCCAACTCCGCGGCCCTGACCGGCCCGCGGCTGTCTCTGCTGGGTGACACCTTCGCGCTGCCGGCCTCATGGCCGATCGCGAACGTGTTCAGCGTCGGAGACATCCTCATCGTCGCCGGAGCCATCTGGGGTCTGTGGCGGTTCTGCGGCACCCACCCGCTGCCCAGCTCACTACGCCCGCTCACCGAGCTCGGACAGCACCCCGATTTCTTGCGCCTGTGGGGCGGCCAGGCGGTCTCCCACCTCGGTGACTGGGTCTTCGCCGTGGCGGTCGCCACCAGCCTGGCCGGGCAGGAGAACCCAACCCGCTTACTAGCAACGCTGCTGGTGCTGCAGGTCGCCCCCGCCGCGGTCGTCGGGTTGCTCGGAGCGCCCTTGATCGACCGCTTCCCGCGACGACGTCTGATGATCGCCGCCGACCTGGTGCGCGCCGTCGCGGTGGGATCCCTGGTGCTGGCCGGCACACCCTCCATGGTCCACCTCGGTATCGCGTCCGCGTCGCTGGGCGTGATGGGCAGCCTGTTCCAGCCGAGCTTCGCCGCCTCGTTGCCCAACCTGGTTCCCCGCGAACGGCTGGTCGCCGCCAACTCGCTGGTGTCGGCCACCTTCCACGTCGCCGTGATGGTAGGCCCGATGCTGGGCGCGGTCATGGCCATGCGGCTCGGCAGCGCCGTGGCGTTCGGCGTGAACGCTGCCACCTTCGGCGTCTCCGCGCTGCTGGTGTGGTCGGCCCGCGTGCCCGACAGCCCGGCCGCCGCCGTCGCCTCCCGGCCGCTGACCGCCTTGCGGGAAGGGCTGTCCTACTCCTGGCGGACCCCGATCGTGCGAGGCGTGCTCAGCGTCACCTGCCTGGCCATGCTGGCCTCGGCGGTGCGCTCGCCGGTGGAGCTGACGTTCGTCCAGAGCGTCCTCGGCAGGTCGGCGGCGACCCTCGGCCTCCTCGGGGGTGCGTGGGGGGCGGGCATGGTGGTCGGGTCAGTCGCCGCGCCGGCGGTGGCCAGGCGTTGGGCGCGCGAGCAGGTGTTGACCGTCAGTGTCGTGGTCGTCGGCCTTGCGGTCATCGCGGCGTCGCAGACCGGCGCGCTGGGTGTGGTCGTCGCCCTGTGGATCATCGCCGGCGCCGGCAACGCCACCGGGGCCATCGCCTACGAGACGCTGCTGCAGGAGCGCACGCCCGACGCGATCCGAGGTCGGGTTCTGGGTGCCTCGGAGGCCATCATGGAGGGCTCCTACCTGGCAGGGGTGTTTCTGGCCGGCTGGCTCGCGCCGGTGGTGGGACCGAGGGTGACCTTCGGCGTCTCGGGCCTGGGGTTCGTGGCCGCGGGCGTGGTCAGCGTGCTGGTCATCGGCCGCACAGCCTCATGTAGCGAAGCGGTAGGACATAAGACCACCGAAGCGCCCACCCCAGCTGCGACCCGCTGATCCCACGCCGCCGCGCCGTGCTGGCGAGGTTCGCCGCGGGGATCGCGGGAAAGGTCCAGACATGGGCCAAAACGTCGCACAGAAGCTGATCAGCTCGCATCTGCTCGCCGGGGAGATGACCCCCGGCAGCGAGGTCGGCATCCGCATCGACCACACCCTCACCCAGGACGCCACCGGGACGATGGTGATGCTGGAGTTGGAGGCGATGGGCCTTGACACGGTCAAGACTGAGCTGTCCGCCCAGTACGTCGACCACAACCTGCTGCAGACCGACGAGCGCAACGCCGACGATCACCTGTTCCTGCACAGCGCCTGCCGCCGGTTCGGCATCTGGTACTCCAAGCCGGGCAACGGCATCAGCCACGCGGTGCACATGCAGCGGTTCGGCAGGCCGGGCGTGACCATGGTCGGAGCCGACAGTCACACCCCAGCCGCCGGCAGCCTCGGCATGCTCGCCATCGGCGTGGGTGGCCTCGAGGTTGCGATGGCCATGGCCGGCGAGCCGCTGTACATCACGATGCCACAGGTGTGGGGCGTCGAGCTGTCGGGCGAGCTGCCCCCGTGGGTCAGCGCCAAGGACGTGATCCTGGAGATGCTGCGCCGCCACGACGTCAAGGGCGGAGTCGGACGGATCATCGAGTACCACGGCCCAGGGCTAGCAGCCCTGTCGGCGATGGACCGCCACGTCATCGCCAACATGGGCGCCGAGCTGGGAGCGACGACCACGGTCTTTCCCGCCGACGACGAGGTGCGCCGTTTCCTGGAGGCCGAGAAGCGCGGGAACGACTTCCGCGAGCTGCTCGCCGACTCCGACGCCACCTACGACGTGCACGAGCAGATCGATCTGTCGACCCTCGAGCCGTTGATCGCCAAGCCGTCCAGCCCCGGCAACGTCGTCGCTGTCCGCGAGGTCGCCGGCGAAGAGGTGACCCAGGTCGTGGTCGGGTCCTCGGCCAATCCTGGCCTGCGCGACTTCGCCGTCGTCGCCGAGATCGTGCGCGGCCGCCAAGCCGACAACGCCGTCTCCTTCGACGTCAACCCGTCGTCGCGGCAAGTGCTGGAGAACCTGTCGGCAATGAACTTGCTGATGCCGCTGATCCAGGCCGGTGCCCGCCTGCACCAGTCGGGCTGCATGGGCTGCATCGGTATGGGACAGGCGCCAGCCTCCGGTCGCAACAGCCTGCGCACCTTCCCGCGCAATTTCCCCGGGCGGTCAGGCACCAAGGAGGACTCGGTCTTCTTGTGCTCGCCTGAGACGGCGGCAGCCGCCGCGCTCGCGGGGCGGATCACCGATCCCCGTGACCTGCCGGAGCTGTTTGGCATCGAGTACCCGAGCTACCACGAGCCCGAGGACAACATCGTCAACACCGACATGCTCGTGGCACCGCTGGCGCCCGACGCCGCGATCAAAGAGGAGCTGGTCAAGGGTCCCAACATCTCGTCGTTGCCCGACTTCGACCCGTTGCCCGACGACTTCAGTGCGCCCGTGCTGCTCAAGGTCGGCGACAACGTCTCAACCGACGCGATCATGCCGGCTGGCCAGAAGGTGCTGCCCTACCGCTCCAACATCCCCAAGATCTCCGAGTTCGTCTACTACCAGGTCGACGATACCTATGTGGAGCGGGCCAAAGCCTCCGATCGTGGACACTTCATCATCGGGGGGGACAACTACGGTCAGGGTTCGTCGCGCGAGCACGCCGCCATCGCCCCTCGCTACCTCGGGCTCAAGGCCGTCATCGCCAAGAGCTACGCCCGCATCCACTGGCAGAACCTGGCCAACTTCGGGATCCTCGGGCTGCAGTTCACCGATCCGGCCGACTACGACCGCATCGAGCGCGACGACGTCCTGGCGCTGCAGGGGCTGCGGGCCGCCCTGGAGTCAGACGACCGGCGGGTCGAGCTGGTCAACACGGCCAAGGACGAGCGCTACACCCTTGGCCATCGCCTGTCGCCGCGTCAGGCGGAGATGGTGCTGGCTGGCGGCCTCATCCCGGTCTTCCGCCGCCGGCTGCGGGAACAGGGCGCGACGACCGGCTGAACACGGCCGAAGGAGGTCATTCCGCCGGCGGGCGGCGGCGTGCCGGCGGTCCAGCAGGGTGGTCTCGGTCGATCGGGCAGCACAGCGTGCTCATACCAGCACAGCGTGCTCATACACTGACGGGCGGTACGGGTATAAAGGGGATGCAACGGTCATGCATTGCCGTCTGCAACAGTGGCCTCGGCGACGGCTGCCGTGCAAGAAAGGAGTGGCATGGAGATCCGGCAGGACCTCCCGCCACCATGGGCGCATGCCCTTGACGTGTTCGCCGGCCACCTGCGCGACGAGCGGATGCTGGCCGGCCTGACGGTCGAGGCCTACCTGCGCGACGCCCGGCAGCTGGCCGGATTCTGCGCCGAGTTCGGCGTGCACGATCCCGACGAGGTCGAGCCACTGGTGCTTCGTCGCTGGCTGGCCCAGCTGTCGAGGGAGGACTACGCCCGGGCGTCGCTGGCCCGCAAGACGGCGGCCGCTCGGGGGTTCTTCGGGCTGCTGGCGCGACGTGGCCTGGTGGCCAGCGACCCTGCGCTGCACCTGGGCACGCCCAAGGCTGGTCGGCGACTACCCAGGGTGCTGCGCGCCGACCAGGTGGGGGCACTGCTGTCGGTTCCCGACCCGGCCACCCCGACCGGCTTGCGCGACCTCGCGGCGCTGGAGCTGCTGTACGCCAGCGGAGCCAGGGTCAGCGAGCTCGCTGGTCTACCCGTCGACGCCGTGGACCTGTCCAGCGCGAGCGCGCGCCTGCACGGCAAGGGCGGCAAGGACCGCGTCGTGCCGTTGGGAGAGCCCGCGTGCCTTGCGGTGGAGCGCTGGTTGTGCGACGGCCGGCCATTGTTCGCCGGCGCCTGCCTGCAACCGTCGCCGACCGTGCTGCTGACCCGCCGGGGGACGGCCATGACGCCCAACGACGTGCGCGCGGTGGTGTCCAAGGCCGCCGCCGGGGCGCGGCTCGGCCGGGTGACGCCGCACACCCTGCGCCACAGCTACGCCACGCACCTGTTGGAAGGCGGCGCCGACCTGCGCAGCGTCCAGGAGCTGCTCGGTCACGTCGCCCTGTCGACGACCCAGATCTACACCCACGTCTCGCGAGACCACCTGCGAGCCAGCTACGAGCACGCCCACCCTCGGGCGTGACGGGAACCTTCGATGCCCTCCTCAGCAGCTCGCACCGCAGCCGGCGGAAAAGGGTCGACCCAACGGGTGGGACAGGGCCGGGTCAGCGCCGACCCTGAGGTCGTCGCCCTGTGGCACCGCTACAAGAGCGAGGCGAACCCGTCGGCTCGTGAGCGGCTGATCCTGCAGTACTCGCCGCTGGTCAAGTACGTCGCCGGCCGGGTCAGCGTTGGGCTGCCCGCCACCATCGAGCACGCCGACCTCGTGTCCTACGGGATGTTCGGGCTCATCGACGCGATCGAGAAGTTCGACCTCGCCAAGGGCGTCAAGTTCGAGACCTACGCCATCACGCGGATTCGAGGCGCGATCATCGACGAGCTGCGGTCCATCGACTGGATCCCGAGGTCGGTGCGCACCAAGGCCCGTGACGTCGAGCAGGCGATGACGTCGCTGGAGCTGCGGTTGCGCCGCACCCCCAGCGAGCAGGAGCTGGCCGACGAGCTGTCCATCGGCGTCAAGGAGCTGCGCGTCATGTTGACGCAGGTGTCCCTGGTGTCGGTGGTGGCGCTGGACGAGTCGTTCGGCGGGGAGGACAGCGAGCGCCAGTCCCTGATCGACACGCTGCAGGACCCCAGGTCGCCTGACCCGGAGGCCACCTTCGAAGACGCCGAGATGCGCGCGATGCTCGGCGAGGCGCTGAACCGGATGGCAGAGCGCGAGAAGACCGTGCTGGTCCTGTACTACTTCGAAGGCATGACGCTGGCGCAGATCGGCCAGGTGCTCGGCGTCAGCGAGTCGCGCGTGTGCCAGATGCACACCAAGTCCGTGCTCGGCCTGCGGGCCAAGCTGAGGGAGCGAGGCGCCTGAGGCGCTGACGGACGGCCTGATCGGCCGCCCAGGCATGGTCACCGTGGCGTCCGCTCTTCCACAGCCCGGCTGAATCCGTGGGCGGCGGTTGACCAACGCGGCCGTAGCGTCCGGTCATGCGCCGCCTCGCCGCCTGCCTGCTCGCCAGCTTGACGCTGGTCGTCGCCTGGCGCCCAGTCGGGGCCGACGGCTCGGCGACCGCCGTCCTCGGTTTGGCTGCGGGGGGACCAGGGTTGCCTGCGGTCGGCCAGTCCTGGTCGCCGCTGGCAGCGGTGCCGCCGGTGCGGGGCCCCGTGCTGCGC
>JALZLF010000152.1 GCA_030858865.1 Actinomycetota bacterium
GTGCCGGCTGGGCGGCGGGCCGCCAGGCCGGCATGGTGGTGCGACGCGGTCCGTCCCCGCCTGCGCGGCCACCCTCGGCGCCTTGCCTAGACTTGCGCTCCTGATGCCTGTCCTGACCGAACTGGCCAGCCGCCTGGCGACCGTCGACCGGCGCGTGGCGGCCGCCGCCGAGCGCGGGGGCCGTGCCCGCAGTGCGGTGACCGTTGTGGCCGTCAGCAAGCGCTTCGACGCGGACGCGGTGCGCGCGGCACTACACGCCGGGCACACCGACTTCGGTGAGAGCCGGGCTCAGGAGCTGCGACGCAAGGCTGCCGACGTCGGCGACGGCGTGCGCTGGCACTTCGTCGGCCGCCTCCAGCGCAACAAGGTGCCCGAGCTGGTGGGCCTGGTCAGCCTGGTGCACTCCGTCGACCGCATCGAGCTGGCCGAGGCTCTGGCCGCTCGCACACGCGCCGGAACCAACGGCGCCTCGGCGCGGGTCCAACGAGTCCTGATACAGGTCAACGCAGGCGAGGACCCCCGCAAGGGCGGCTGCCGGGTCGCCGACGCACCCGCGCTGGTGGCGGCGGTGCGCCAGCTCGACGGGCTGGCCTGCGAGGGCCTGATGACCGTGCCACCCATGGGGGAGGACCCTCGGCCGGTCTTCGCCCGCCTTCGCAGGCTGCGCGACGAGCTGTGCGCCCGCTTTCCGGAGGTCGTGCAGCTATCCATGGGGATGACCGACGACTTCGAGGTGGCGATTGAAGAAGGCGCCACCATCGTGCGGGTCGGCGAGGCGATCTTCGGACCTCGACCGGCGTAGCGACAGGAGATTGCAGATGGCGACGATGTGGCAGCGCACGCTGGTCTTTCTGGGACTAGTCGAAGAGCCGTACGACGACGACGACTACGACGCCGCGCCCGAGGACGAGCCGTCGGGCCGGCGCGACCGGCCAGCCGGGAACTCGCGCCAGGAGCGGTCCAACGTGCGCACGATCGGGCCGTCGCGCTCCGGGGAGACCCGGTTGGAGCCGGCAGGCGCCCGGCCCGGTTCGGGCGGGAAGGTCCACGTCACCAACCCCGCGACGTTCAACGACGTCGAAGAGGTCGGCGCCAACTTCCGCAACGGCGTGCCGGTGATCATGAATCTGGCGGACGCCGACGAAAGCGTCGCCAAGCGGCTGCTGGATTTCGCCTCCGGTCTCATCTTCGGTCTCGACGGGCGCATCGAGCGGGTCGGCGACCGGGTGTTCCTGCTGACGCCGGTCGGTGTGGACGTTTCGACCGAGGAGCGCCGCCGCCTGTCAGAGCGCGGCTTCTTCAACCAGGCCTGACCCGCAAGATGTCCTCGAGCAGCGAAGCGGTAGGACACGTAACGAGGGTGCGGCACGGCCGCGCCGAGAAAGTCGGCTGATGAACATCGTCTTGACCGTGCTGTGCGTCGGGCTGGACCTGTACTTCGTTGCGTTGCTCCTGCGCATCATCCTGTCCTACGTACCGGCGCTGCCCGAGCCGCTGCGGCCGATCGCCCGTTTCGTGCGGTCAATCACCGATCCGCTGCTGCTGCCGTTGCGCGGGCTGATCCCACCGGTGAGAATCGGTGCCGGCGCGTTGGATCTGTCGCCACTCATCCTGTTCTTCGCGATTCGAATCGTCCGGGGCCTGTTGTGCGGCCGGGCGGACATGGGGTTGTTCTAGACATGACGCTGACACCGCAGGACATCGAAGCCCAGGTCTTCCGGGAGAAGTTCAAAGGCTACGACCAGGACGAGGTCGACGCCTTCCTCGACCGCGTCTCCGACCAGCTCGGTTCGCTCGTGCGGGAGCGCGACGAGCTGTCCCAGCGGGTGCGCACGCTGGAGAGCGAGACCGCCGAGTCGGTGGAGGATCAGGGGCTGCTCAAGCGGACGCTGCTGACCGCGCAGCGCAGCGCGGACGAGACGGTGGCAAGGGCCACAGCCGAAGCCGAGTCCGCCACCGAGGAGGCCGAGCGCCGCGCCGCGGAGACGATGCAGGACGCCGAGCGCCAGTCTGCCGAGCTGGTCGCCGATGCCAGGTCACAGGCCGACCAGCTGCTGTCGGAGGCCCGGCGCGAGTCGGCGTACGCGCACGAGACGTCGACCGCGGAGCTCGAGCGCGTCCGCACGGCGGTGGCCGACCTGCAGCGCTTCCGCAGCGAGTACCAGCAGCGCGTGCGTGGCGTGATCGCCGAGCAGCTGGCCCTGCTCGACCGCGCTGGCGACGTCCCCGACCTGCCGCTGGGGATGACCCAGCTGGCGCAGCGCCTTGAGTCGGATGCCCGTCCAGCCGAGGCGCCGGAATCAGGTCCGCCCGAGGCGAGCTGGCCCGACGGCAGCTGGCCCGAGGGAGGCGCGGACGGCGCGGACGGCGCGGACGGCGCGGACGGCGCGGACGGGCAGGAGGTCGCTGCCCAAGACGTCGCCGCCCAGGAGGCCGATGCGCAGGAGGCCGATGCGCAGGAGGCCGATGCGCAGGAGGTCGCCACCCAAGACGTCGCCGCCCAGGAGGCTGGCGCGCAGGAGGTTGGCGCGCAAGGACGCGACCATCCCAACGCGGGTGCCGCCCCTGCCCTGCGCGACGGCGCGTAGCTGCACTCCCCGGCCCCGGTCGGCTCGATGATCGTCGCCAGCCTGCTGCTCGTCGTTGTCGCGGCGATCCTGCTGGTCGTGGGCGTGTCGCGGCCCGCCGATCTCGGCTGGGTCTTCGGCTCCATCGCCACCTGCGTCCTGGCGGCGCTGCTGCTGACCGTCGGCGTCGTCCGATCCCGGCCGAGTCGCCGGCTGCCGCCCTCGGCGCCGGACGCTGGCAGCCCGTGGGCGGGCGCGACGACACCGCCAGACGACGAGCGCTCCTGAGGTCTTCCTCGCGGCTACCGGGCTGCCGCGCCGCGGGCGGCGACTCGGCAGGCCGCCACCTCCAAAGGATGCGCCCGGTAGCCGTAGACGGCCAGCAGTCCCAGGTACACGGGCGCCATCAGGATCCCGAGGCGCTCGGCCTGGCGCACGTGCACCAGCTCGTGGCGCAGCAGCCGCTCGCTCGGCTGGTCGGCAGCGATCACCACGTGGCCGAGCGCGCCGGCGGAGAACCCGCGCGCACGCAGCACCCAGCCGGTCAGGCCTCGAGCATCGGGAAAGACCAGCACACCACCGCGCGGGTGCGGCCGCACGCCCGCACCGGCACCGGCGAGCAGCCCGGCGAGGCTGAGCGGCGCGGCCCAGGCGTAGGACGCCAAGCGGGTGTTTCGCCGAACCAGGACCGGCGGTTCCCAGTCGGCGAGGTGGCGCGCCACCACAC
>JALZLF010000155.1 GCA_030858865.1 Actinomycetota bacterium
CCGCCGTACTGCTCGCCGTGGTGGTCGTCGCCAACGTTGCCACGGTGCCGTTGCAGGCGGCGGTCAGCCGCCGGGCCGAAGCGGCCGCCGACCTGGCAGCCCTGGAACTGACCAAAGACCCTGTCGCGTTCCAAAGGCTGCAAGTGGGCCTCACCCGCTCCAACCTGTCCTCGCCGCAACCGCCAGCGTGGGTGACGGCGCTGTGGGCCACGCACCCGTCCGCGTTGGCACGACTGGCGATGGGGGAACAGTGGGCTGAATGAATCTGGGACGCAACGGCCGGCTTGGCCGGCCCCGCGTGGGCATTCGCTGGGCGTCATGACCAGAGCCCTGTGGGTCACCAACGACCTGCCACCACGCAGCGGTGGCATCGAACAGTTCCTCGGCAACCTGCTGGCGAGCTCGGACCCGGCCACCACCTGGGTGCTGGCCTCCGACCAACCCGGCGCCGCTGCCCACGACGCGACGCTGCCCTATGAGGTCAGCCGGATCGCCCGTCGGCCATTGCTGCCGGGTCCGGCACTGCTGCGCCGGATCCGCAACGCCGCCCGTCGCTACGACGCCGAGGTCGTGGTGTTCGGCGCCACCTGGCCGCTGGGGGAGATCGCCGCGCACCTCGACCTGCCCTGCGTGGCGCTGAGTCACGGCCACGAAGCCGGGATGGCCCGCGCGGGGCTGGGTCCGCTGATCCGCCGGGCGACCCGTGGCCTGGACGGGTTGGGCATCCTCAGCGCCTACACCCGTGCGGCGATCGCGCCGTGCGTCCGGGCCCCCACGGTGCTGCACCAGCTACCGCCCGGCGTGGACCTGCAGGCGTTTCACCCCTGCGCCGACGGGGCGGGGATCCGCGCTCGCCACCAGCTCGGCAGCGGCCAACCGTTGGCGGTCTGCATCTCACGTCTGGTGACCCGCAAGGGCCAGGACGTGCTCATCGAGGGTTGGCCGCGCGTGCTGTCCCGAGTGCCCGACGCCCACCTGCTCATCGTCGGCACCGGCCCGCGCCGCACGGCGCTGCAACGCCGCAGCGCGGAGCTCGGGCTGACCTCGTCCGTCACCTTCGCCGGTGAAGTGTCGTGGAGTGATCTGCCCGCCTACCAGGCCGCCGGCGACGTGTTCGCCATGCCGTGCCGCACGCGGCTGGGTGGGCTGGACGTCGAGGGTCTGGGCATCGTGTATCTGGAGGCGCAGGCCTGCGGCACCCCCGTGGTCGCCGGTCGCTCCGGCGGCGCGCCCGAGGCGGTCGTCGACGGACAGACGGGCCATGTGGTGGACGGCACCGACGTCGAGGCGGTCGCACACGCCGTGGCCGAGCTGCTGTCCGACCCCCTCGAGGCGGCGCTGATGGGCGAGCGCGGCCGTGCGTTCGTCGCCCGTTACTACAGCTGGCCCGTAGTGATGGGACGCCTGGAGGCGATGCTGCGCCAAGCGGCGCACTAGCCTGCTGCCTATGTCGCCACGAACGCGAAACCCATGACCGTCCTGCCCGACCGCTTCCGAGCCCTGGTCGCGCGGAAGCACAACGACGGCGTCGACGTCGGTGTCCACGACCTGGACGAGTCGGATCTGCCCGACGGGGACGTCACCATCCGGGTCGGCTGGTCCTCGGTCAACTACAAAGACGCCCTTGCCGTGCAACCCGAGGGCAGGGTCGCCGCGATCAGCCCGCTGATTCCTGGCATCGACCTTGCGGGAGAGGTCGTCGCCGGCGAGGCGGGCGGTGTCGCACCCGGCGACCAGGTCCTCGTCCACGGTTACGACCTCGGCGTCGCTCACCACGGCGGCTTCGCCGAGTACGCCCGCGTGCCGGCCGACTGGGTGGTGCCGCTGCCCGAGGGGCTCAGCGCTCGCCAGGCGATGGCTCTCGGCACGGCGGGGTTCACCGCCGGCCTGTCGGTGCAGCGCCTGGAACACCACGGGCTGCGGCCCGGCACCGGCCCGGTGCTGGTCACGGGGGCCACCGGCGGCGTCGGTAGCACCGCCGTGGGCATCCTCGCCGAGCTCGGCTACGAGGTCGTGGCCAGCAGCGGCAAACCCGAGTCGGCCGACTGGCTGCGAAGCCTGGGTGCCAGCGAGGTCGTCGACCGCGCGGCCGTGATCGGCGACGACAGCAAGTCGCTGGCACGGCCGCGGTGGGCCGGCGCCGTGGACTGCGTCGGCGGACAGACGCTGGCAGGGGTGGTCCGCTCCTTGGACGTCGCCGCGGCGGTGGCGGTCAGCGGCAACACCGGCGGGCCGACACTGGCCACGACCGTCTTTCCGCTGATCCTTCGTGGCGTGTCGCTGCTGGGCATCGACTCCGTGCACTGCCCCCACGATCTGCGGATGGCGGTCTGGCACCGCCTGGCCGGTGACCTGCGTCCCCGCGGCCTGGACGAGTCGATCGCGGTGGAGGTCGACGGCCTGGGCGACGACCTGGTCGCGGCACTGGAGCGGGTCGGCAAGGGCGAGATGCAAGGCCGCGCCGTCGTGCGGGTCGGCGTCTGAGCCGCGGGTCAACCCCGTCGCATCCGGCGCGACAGCAGCAACCACGCGACGCCGAGCAGGAGGACCGTCATCCCCGCCAGCGTCCCGAGTAGATACACCGGCGCGGCGCTGCCCCGCAGCATCTCGCCGCGCAGCATCGCGATCCCGTAGGTGGCCGGCAGCACGTGAGCCAGGGCGTCCAGCGCCGGGACGAAGCGTTGTGAGCTGAGGATGAACCCGCTGAAGAAGATGCTGCCCAGCAGAGCCATCATCGCGTACTGCACCGCCTGACTGTCGCTGCCCGACAGCAGTGCGATGACGAACCCCAACGCGATCGACGCGGACAGCACCGCCACCACGGCCAAGGCCAGCAGCCACCACGAGCCCAGCATCGGCACGCCAAGGCCAGTGACGAGCAACAGGATCAGCACCGTCGACACCCCGCTGCCGAGCAGCAGGTACGCCAGGAACTTGCCCGCCAGCAGCTCACCGGTCGACAGGGGAGCGACCCGGAACAGCTCGGTGGTCCCCAGCTGCTCCTCACGCACGATCGACAGGCCGATGAAGGTGACGACGAGGTGCTGCAGCAGCAACACCACCACGGCGGGCGCGTAGAAGCCGGTCAGCCCGACGTTGACGCCAGCCACCCGCCGCGCGACCCCGGTGAACGGGCTGACGATCACGTCGGCAGGTAGTGCCCGCAAAGCCGCGACGGCCACGGCGAGCCGATCCAGGTCGGCGGTCAGCTCGTCGAGTGCGGCGGTGGCCACGGCACCCACGGAAACGTCGTCCAACGTCGCGGCGCCCTGCGTCGCCTGGGCGAACAGCCGCAGTGCCGCTGGCCGGGAGGTGGACTCGGTACCGACCTGGCGGTCGAGGCGCTGGAGGGCTCCGGCGGTGATGCCGAGGCCGGAGCCCACAGCGGACAGGTCGGCGTCCAGCAGCTCAAGCTGCGCGGCGGCCGCGGTCACGTCGCCGGCCGCGGCCGCCTCGCCGAAGGCCGCCACGCGATCCTGCGCGGAGCCCACCCGCTCCTGCACGTCGGTGGCCAGCTGCTGCGCCTCGATGACCAGCGCGCGCGAGACCTGCTCGTTGATCGCCTCGGCGGCCTGCTCGGTGGAGATCTCGACCGCTCTGGTCTCGATCGGGTCGATGTAGTTGTGGTACAGGGTGATGACAGCCTGCTCACCCTGGCGGACGCTGTCCGTTGGGTCGTCGGGAAAGACCACGACCATGTCGAGCTGCCCTCGGCGCAGCCGCTCCAGCGCGTCCTGCTCGTCGTCGCTGATGTCGGTGATGTTCAGCCGGCGGCTGCTGGTGTCGGCGAAGCGTTGGGCCAACGCGGTCAGCCGGCCACCCTCGGGCGCCACGATCGCCGCCTGCACGGGCGGGTCCTCGTCGCGCAGGCCGGATCCGAACAGCAGCAGGATCAAAAAGGGCCCCAGCACCAGCGTTACGACCAGGCGTGGCTGGCGGACGATCTCCACCAGTTCCTTGCGCACGAACGCCAGGATCCGGATCGCCGACCTGGCGACGTCAGGCATCAGGCATCAGGCATGTTCTCGATGAGCTGAACGAAGACGTCGTCGAAGGTCGGCACCTGATGGCGCAGCGACACCAGCGGCAGGTCGTGCTCGTCGCACCAGTCCTGAAGCCATTTCGTGGCGTCGTCGGCGTCGGCGACGACCAGTCGCAGCCCGCGCCCGTCGCTGCGGGTACGCTGCGCCGCCAGCACCCCGCGCAGCGAGCGGATGCGACCCAGCAGCGGCTCGCCGAGCGCTTCGGCCGCCACCAGGTCCACCAGGTCGCCGCCGAAGGCGGTTCGCCGCAGCCCGTCGGGGGTGTCGTGGGCGATCAGACGGCCGTCGACCAGTACGCCCACCTCGTCGCAGCCGGCCGACTCGCCGACGTACTGGGTGGTCATGAACACCGTCTTGCCCTGAGCCTTGAGGTCGGTGAAGCGTTCCCAGAACTTGCGGCGCAGAACCGGGTCGATGCCGGCGGTCGGCTCGTCGAGGAAGATCAGCTCCGGTTCGTGCAGCAGCGTGGCGGCCAGCGCCAGGCGGCGCTGCATCCCTCCGGACACGTCGCGCAGCAGCTTGCCTCGGTGGGAGGTCAGCTCGACCAAGTCCAGCACCGTGGTCAGGCGCTGTTGCCGGCGCAACGGCACCCCGTACAGCGAGGCGACGAAGGTCAGGTTCTCGTGCAGTGACAGGTGGGGGTACAGCGCGGCCAGCTGCGGCATGTAGCCGATGCGCGCCCGGTCGCGAGCCGTGAACGACGTCGGCGGGATGCCGAAGACGCGGACCTCGCCCCTGGTCGGGCGCTCGACGCCGGTGAGCAGGCGGACCGTGGTGGTCTTGCCCGAGCCGCTGGGGCCGATGAACCCGAAGATGGTCCCTGGCGCCACCTCCAGGTCGACGTCGTCAACGGCCACCTGCTCGCCGTAGCAACGGGTCAGGCCCCGCGCGGCCACGATCGGTTGGGCTGTGGCCGCCACGCTGCTGGTCATGGGACGGCGAGCCTAGCCGTGCGGTAGGCCCGCCGTGGCCGAGCAGGCGCGAAAGGCGTCGAAGACCGCGTCGTAGATCTCGGCTGCCAGGGGGTCTGGGCGGCGGCGGTCGCGCACCGTCACCGTGGCCGCGGCCTCGTCGATGTCGGCGAAGGTGCCCAGCGCCACCATCCCCAGCAGGGCGGCCCCCAGCGCGGTGCCCTCGGCCCGGTCAGGGACCTCGATCTCACGACGGAAGACGTCGGCCATCATCTGCAGCCACAACGGCGATTTGGTGAAGCCTCCGGTGGCGCGGAAGGCCGAGGGACTGATGTCCAACGCGCCCATCGCCTCCACGACGGCGCGCAGCTGAAGCAGCACACCCTCCATCGCCGAACGGATCAGATGTCCCCGGCCGTGGCGCAGGGTCAGCCCGAGCAGCGCCCCCTTGGCCGAGGCGTTCCAGTCCGGGGCGCGCTCGCCGGTCAGATAGGGCAGGAACAGCAGCCCTTCGCTGCCAGCGGGAACATCGGCCGCCAGAGCGGTCATGCGCTGGTAGGGGTCGTCGCCCGCGTCGCGAGCGGTCTCGGCCAGGTCGGTCAGCACCGAGTCACGCAGCCAGCGCAGCACCAGCCCGCCGTTGCTGATCGGCCCGCCGACGATCCAGCGGTCGTCGGTCAGCGCGTAGGTGAACAGCCTTCCGTGCGGATCAGTGTCGGGCGTGGTGGTCGCGACCCGCACCGCGCCGCTGGTGCCGATGGTGCACGCCGCGATCCGGTTGTCGGTGGCCCCGACGCCGAGGTTGGCCAGGCAGCCGTCGGCGGCGCCGACCACCACGCGAAGGTCGGCGGGCAGGTTACGGCGGCGCGCCTCGAGGGGGTCCAGGCCGACCAGGACGGTGGTGGTGGCAACAGGCCGCGATAGCTGCCCGGCGTCGACCCCCGCCAGCCGCAACGCGCCGGCGTCCCAGCCGCGCTCCCGCAGGTTGAACAGCCCGCTGGCCGAGGCGATCGAGGCGTCGACGACTGCCTCGCCGCACAGCCTGCGCAGCAGCAGCTCTTTGATCGACACCCACGACACCGCCCGGTCGAAGGTGTCGCGGTCGTGTTCGCGGAACCACAGCAGCTTGGTCAGCGGCGACATCGGATGCAGCGGCGTGCCGGTGCGCCGACCCACCTTGATCGCGACCGGGTCGCCGCGCAGGCGGCTGGCCCAGGCCGCCGCCCTGGAGTCGGAATAGGTCAGCGCCGGCGTCAGCGGCGCACCGCGACCGTCGAGCGCCAGCAGGCTGTGCATCGCCGCCGACAACGCGACGCCGTCGACCGAGGCACCCGCCGAGCGCGCCTGCCCGACGGCCAGGGCCAGCACGCCCAGCGCCGCGTCGCAGACCGTGTCGGGATCCTGCTCGGCGTACCCGGGCTGGAGCGTGTGCAGCGGGTACTCGCTGGACACGTCTGCCCACACGCGCGACTGCTCGTCGTAGGCGAGCGCCTTGGCGGTGGTGGTCCCCAGGTCCAGGCCCACGACGACTGGCGTGCCCGATGGACCTGGCGGGGAGGGCATGGCCAAGGTCTACCACGCGGCCCAGACGTCGCCGGCGTCGCTGTGTCGGCCGTCGGCGCACGTTCGCGCCCGGGCGCTCACGGTACGTCGGGAGCCGACTCCTCCAGCTCCAGCCCGCGGGTCTCGGGCAGCCACAGGTAGGCCGGCGCCGTGACGGCGACGGGCAGGCTGACCAGCACGGCCGCCGGCGCGAAGCTGGCGAAGGCGTCGGCGACGATGCCGAACGCCGCCAGACCGGCCACCGCGCCCAAGGCGCCGGCGGCGGTCAGCCACCCGGCGGCGGTGGCGCGTTCCTCGGTGGGAAAGATCTCCGCCGACAGGGCGCCGACCGCGGGGGCGTAGGCGGAGCCGGCGACCAGCCCGGCGAGGTACCCGCCGATGGCAAGCGGAAGGCTGCCCGTGTAGGCGGCGACTCCTGCCAGCCCCACGACGACATGCATCGCCACACAGGTGGTGCGCCGCCCCCAAGCGTCGGCGGTCCAGCGGCCCGCCAGGAGCCCCAGCAGGCCCAGCGGTGCGGCGGCGAGCACGATGAGGAAGGTGATCGTCGGCGAGACGCCGAGGACGTTCTCGGCGTAGGCGAAGACGTACCCGTTGACCGGGCCGGTCACGAAGGTCGCCGCGAACGCCAGCAGGCAGATCAGTGCCAGGCGCCCTCGCAGGTTGGCGTGGACCGCTCCCAGTCCCAGCCGGCTGCCGCGCGCGGCCGCCCGCAGCCGTACGAACCGGTCGGGCTCCTCAAGGAAGCGGGCCACCAGTGGCAGGCACAGCAGCGGGACGATCGACAGCGCGAACAAGGCCCGGAAGTCCAGCGGCTGGCCGGTCAGCACGGGCACCGCCGCGCGCAGTGCCGCGGGCAGCCCGGCACCGAGCCCGTACGCGGCGGTGAGCAACGCGATCGCCGCGGCGCGATCGGGTGCCCGCGTCTCCTCGGCCGCGATCACGCCGGCGACAGCGTTCGTCGCCGACAACAACGGGCGTCCCAGCGCGAACAGTGCGATGAAGACCCAGTATCCGGGTGACAGCGCCGCCAGCGCGGTCAAGCCCAGCCCGATCGCCGAGCAGCTCAGCAGCACCGACTTGCGGCCGCGGCGGTCGGCCAGCGCAGCCAGCGGCAGGCCGCCCAGCGCGGCCAGACGGATCAACCCGAGCCCGAGGCCAAGGGTGGTCGCCGACAGTCCCAGCTCGGTGGCGACCCCGCCGCCTGCGCCCTCGCCGAACGCCGTGGCCACGTCCCCGAGCGCGGTGAACACCCCGAACTGGGCGAAGCCGGAGGCGACGGACAGCGCGGCGGCGGCCAGGATCGCCGGGTGGCGCCAGCCGTGGAGTCGCGGTCGCGCGACGGTCGCCGCTACCGTGGCGCCTTCTCTGCGCAGAGCAGACATCGAGGCGCCACGGTAGCCCAGGGGCTTGGGCGGTGAGCGCGGCGAGCGCGACACGGGCGGACAAGGAGCGACGGTTGGTCAACGTATGGCCGGGCACCCCCTACCCGTTGGGCGCCAGATGGGACGGGCGCGGGACCAACTTCGCGGTGTTCAGCGAGCACGCCGAGGCCGTTGAGCTGTGCCTGTTCGACCGCGAGGGCTACGAGGTGAAGATCGCGGTGTGCGAGCAGACCGCGTTCATCTGGCACTGCTACCTGCCCGGAGTGAGCCCGGGGCAGCGCTACGGCTACCGCGTGCACGGTCCCTACGACCCGGCCAAAGGGCACCGCTGCAACCCGCACAAGCTCCTGCTCGACCCGTACGCCAAGGCGATCGACGGGAACATCGCCTGGGGACCGGAGGTCTTCGGGTATCCCCTCGGCGGCGACGACCGTGAGCTGGACACCTCCGACAGCGCGGCGTGCATGCCCAAGGCCGTCGTCGTCAACCCGTTCTTCGACTGGCGCGAGGACCGCCCGCCGCGCACACCGTGGCATGAGACCGTCATCTACGAGACCCACGTCAAGGGCATCTCGATGCTGCATCCTGAGGTCCAGCCCGAGCTGCGGGGGACCTACGCGGGACTGGCCTCGCCGCCGATCATCGACTACCTGCAATCGCTCGGGGTCACGGCGGTGGAGCTGCAGCCCGTTCACCACTTCGTGCAGGACCACTTCCTGGTCGAACGGGACCTGCGCAACTACTGGGGCTACAACACCATCGGCTTCCTGGCCCCCCACGCCGAGTACGCCGCTCGCGGCCGGGCCGGCCAGCAGATCTACGAGTTCAAGTCGATGGTGGCCGACCTGCACGCCGCGGGGCTGGAGGTGATCCTCGACGTCGTCTACAACCACACCGCCGAGGGCGACCACCAGGGTCCGACGCTGTCGTTCCGCGGGATCGACAACGTCAACTACTACCGGACCGTGGACGGCAACGCCCGCTACTACACCGACTACACCGGGACGGGCAACTCACTCAACGTCCGCCATCCCCACGTGCTGCAGCTGATCATGGACAGCCTGCGCTACTGGGTCACCGAGATGCGCGTCGACGGTTTCCGCTTCGACCTGGCCTCGACGCTGGCGCGTGAGCTGCACGACGTCGACCGGCTGTCGGCGTTCTTCGACCTGATCCAGCAGGACCCCGTCGTCAGCCAGGTGAAGCTGATCGCCGAGCCGTGGGACGTCGGCCAGGGCGGCTATCAGGTCGGCAACTTCCCGACGTTGTGGATGGAGTGGAACGGCAAGTACCGCGACACGGTCCGCGACTGGTGGCGCGGCGCGGTGCCCGGCCTGGGTGAGGTTGCCTCCCGCCTGTCGGGCTCGTCGGATCTGTACGCACACAACGGCCGGCGACCCTACGCCTCGATCAACTTCGTCACGGCCCACGACGGCTTCACCCTGCGCGACCTGGTCAGCTACAACGACAAGCACAACGACGCCAATCTCGACGGCAACAGCTCCGGTGAAGACCACAACCGCTCGTGGAACTGCGGGGTCGAGGGCGAGACCACCGAGGAGGCCGTCCTGGCCCTGCGAGCGCGCCAGCAGCGCAACTTTCTGGCGACGCTGTTCCTGTCACAAGGCGTGCCGATGCTGCTCGGCGGCGACGAGTTCGGTCGCACCCAGCAGGGCAACAACAACACCTACTGCCAGGACAACGAGCTTGCCTGGTACGACTGGGAGTGGTCCGACGAGCAGGCTGGTCTGCTGGCCTTCACCCGGTCGCTGATCCGCCTGCGCCAGGCTCATCCGGTGCTGCGCCGCCAGACGTTTCTTCGTGGCGAGACCCGCGACGGCATCCAGGACGTCGACTGGATGCATCCGGACGGCCGCGAGATGGCGGCCGCCGACTGGGGAACCGGCGCCCTCACGCTGATGTTCTTCCTCAACGGCCAAACGATTCCGACACCGGACCTGCGGGGCCGGCGCGTGGTGGACGACTCGTTCCTGGTGCTGACCAACGCCAGCCGCGACAAGGTCGCGTTTCGGGTGCCGGGGGAGGGCTACGGCAAGCTCTGGGAGGTCGCGGTGGACACTGCCGACCCGGTTCCGGCGCGTCGGGGGGACCGTCGACAGCTGCTCACCGGTGACGCGGTCGAGCTGATCGACCACTCGCTGCTGGTGTTGCGGCGGCTGGACGACGCGAACGATGAGTGACCGCCCGATCGGTGCCACCTACCGGCTGCAGCTGACGCCCGATCGCGGCTTCGACGCGGCCGCCGGCCTCGTCGACTACCTCGCGTCGCTGGGCGTGACCCATCTGTACCTGTCACCGATCCTGACCGCGCGCTCCGGATCCACCCACGGCTACGACGTGGTCGATCCCACGACTGTCTCCGAGGCGCTGGGCGGCGAGCCGGGACTGCGCCGCCTGGCCACTACGGCGCACGCGGCGGGTCTGGGCCTGATCATCGACATCGTGCCGAACCATCTGGGCATCGGACCGCAGAACCCTCTGTGGGAGCTGCTGCTGGCAGAGGGCCAGGGCGGCCAGGGCGCGCGCTTCTTCGACGTGGACTGGTCACCGGCGTTGCCGGGCGCCGAGGGCAAGGTGATCCTGCCCGTGCTCGACGACCAGTACGGGATGGTGCTCCGCCGCGGCGAACTGCGGGTGGTCGAAGGGGATGAAGGCCCGCGGCTGCGCTACTGCGACCACTCCTTTCCGCTGTCGCCGGAGTCGCGCGAGGCGCTGGTGCGCAGCGGCGGCGTCGACGCGCTCAACGGCACACCCGGCCAGCCCGAGTCGTGGGCGCGGATGCACGCGCTGTTGGAGGACCAGCACTACCGGCTGGTGTGGTGGCGCATCGGCGACGCGGTCGTCAACTACCGCCGCTTCTTCGCCGTCAACGAGCTCGCCGGCGTCCGCGTCGACGACGAGGCGGTCTTCGACCACACCCACGCCACGATCCTGCGGCTGGTCGGCGAAGGGCTCATCGACGGCTTGCGCGTCGACCACCCCGACGGCCTGCGCGACCCGGCCCGCTACTTCCAGCGCCTCGCCGAGCGCAGCGCTGGTGTGTGGACGGTCGCCGAGAAGATCCTGCACAGCGCGCACCCCACCCACCCCGAAGCGCTGCCCGACTGGCCCGTCGCCGGGACCACCGGCTACGACTTCTGCAACGACGTCCTGGGCCTGTTCGTCGATCCGGCCGCCGAGGACCTGTTCACCGAGTTGGAGGCCGAACAGTTCGCCGACGACGAGGACGACGAGGAGCACGACGGCAGGGACGCTGACGACGAGCAGGACGAGGTCGAGGATCTCCACGACCTCGCGCTGGAGTACTACCGGTTGCTGCTGCGCGTGGCGAAGCTGGACGTCCTCACCGCCAACCTCGACTCGGAGTTCACCCGCCTCACCCGGCTGTTGTGGGCGCTGGCACAGCAGCATCTGGAGGCCCGCGATGTGCGACAGAGCGACTGCGTGTGGACCCTCGCGGAGGTGCTGGCGTCCATGCCGGTGTACCGCAGCTACGTCGATCCGGTGAGCGGCGCTGCCAACGACTCCGACGAGCGGGTCCTGGACGTGTCCTTCGCAGCAACTGGACAGACGGGACCCGCTGAACCGGAACCGCTCTACGAGCTCCTTCGCCGGCTGCTCAGCGGGAGGGCCGGCACGAGCCCCGCCCACCTGGACTTTCTCGCGCGCTTCCAGCAGCTGTCCAGCGCCGTGATGGCCAAGGGTGTCGAGGACACCGCCTTCTACCGCGACCGCCGGCTGCTGGCGCTCAACGAGGTCGGCGGCGATCCGGCGCGATTCGGGATCGACGTCGCCGACTTCCACGCGGCCAATGCGCACCGTGCCCGCCGCGGGCGGGTCGGGTTCGGGGTCGGCATGCTGACCACCGCGACGCACGACACGAAACGCGGGGAAGACGTCCGGCTGCGGATGGCGGCGTTGACCGAGGTGCCCGAGCGCTGGAGGGCCGCGCTTCGCCCCTGGCTCGGGTGGTCCGATCTCCAGGTCGAGGACAGCCAGCTGGTCTTGCAGACGATGATCGGGGTGTGGCCGCTGGCCGGGTCCCCGACCGGACAGCTGGTCGAGCGGGTGCAGGCCTACGCGGTCAAGGCGCTGCGAGAGGCGGGTCAAGGCACCTCGTGGGTCGACCCCAGCCACGACTACGAGTCGGAGGTGACAGGGTTCATTGCGCGGGCGTTGGGCGACCCGGGGTTCTGTCAGGAGATGGGCGCGCTGGCGAGCGCGGTCAACGAGATCGCGATGGTCTCCGGGCTGGCGCAGGTGCTGCTGCGGTGCACGGCTCCTGGGGTGCCCGACACCTACCAGGGCAACGAGCTGTGGGACGACAGCCTCGTGGACCCGGACAACCGCCGGCCGGTCGACCTCGAGGCGCGCCGGCGGTTGCTGGCCGAGCTGGACGCCGGCGACGACGTCGAAGCCTTGTGGGCGTCGCGCCGCGACGGACAGGTCAAGCTGCTGGTGTTGTCGCAGGCCCTGCGCGCGCGCCGGGAGCATCCGGCGTTCTTCGGCCCCGACGCGGGCTACCAGCCGCTGGAAGCCGACGGTGAGTGGGCCGATCACGTCGTGGCGTACGCGCGCACCGACGCCGCCGGGACCGCCGGCGCCGTGGTGGTGGTGCCGCGGCTGCCGGGCGCCGTCATGGGCCCCGACCTGCGGTCTCCTCTGGGCGACGCCTGGGGGAATACGACCCTTCGGGCCCCCGGCGGCGACTGCCACGACGTACTCTCCGGGCGCATCCACCGGGGGGGCGCCTTGGGGCTCCGCGACCTGCTTGTGGCCCTCCCGCTCGCGCTGCTCGTCCCCGGCGGGTAAAGCCGCACAGGCCGCTCATGCGTTGAAGGGGCAGGAGCGCGACGGAAGGGAGTGTTGGGTGGACGACCCTCCCGGAGTCGTCGAGTTCTGCGGGCGCATGGGCCCACGGCTGGTGGGTGCGCTCAGCTTGTACTGCGGGGACCGCGGCGTGGCCGAGGAGCTCGCCCAGGCGAGGTGTCGCAGCCCGGTGCGCGCTACCGTCCGGGAAGCGACCTGTCCTCCGGCGAATGGGAGCCCGTAGCGAAGACGCCGAGAGACTTGCTGATCGGCGGGGTCGACGACGCCGCCTGGACTGGCGACGAGGTGCTCATGTTGTCGGCCGAGTTCCACAGTGCGGCGGCATACGACCCGGCCCGCGACACCTGGCGGGCGCTGCCGCCATCACCGGTCAGCGACCCTGTGGCAGCGGTGTGGACAGGCACGCAGCTCATTCTGCAGGACTGGCAAGGGCGCGCAGCCGCGCTGACCCCGCCGGATCGGTCGTAGGCGCCACCTGACGCGGATCTCCTGGTCCGTCCGCTTGCCGCGTTGGCGCGGCTTGGCTGCGGGCTGGACCACATTGACTAGTCCTGCTACGGTCTGGCGCGCCTTCCCCCCGGACATCGAGCCACCATGTCTGTCCTGCGCCGTGTCGCCGTCCTGCCCGTCAGCCTGGCCGTGCTGCTGGGCGGCATATCGGCCGCCTCGGCCGCCCCGGTCAAGGCCACGGTCGACACCGCGGGTCACAAGGTGGGCCTGCGTGACCGGCAGGCGACGAGGGCGACGCGGGTTGGCCGCCGCGCGGACGGCCGGCGAGCGACGCTGCGCTGCGTGCGGGCAGGGTCGATGGTCGACGGGAACGTGCGCCGCAGCGACCGCTGGTACAAGCTGCGCAACGGTGCCTGGGTGCCGGGCGCGCAGCTGCGCCTGCCGAGGTCGGCGAGAGACCTGCGCACCTGCCGCAAGGTGCCCTTCGGCGACGACTACTTCTACCGCAACCGCTCGGTCGGTCGGATCGACGCGTGGCGATTCTACAGCCGCTACTGCACCTCCTTCGCGGCCTGGCGCGCGAACCAGATGGGGCCGAGGTTCTCCAACTTTTCCCACGGCCAGCACTTCAGCAACGCCGAGAACTGGGACAACGCCGCGCGGGCGGCGGGCATCGCGGTGAACCGCAGGCCCCGTCGAGGCGCCATCGCTCAGTGGGATCCGGGCGTCAACGGGGCGAGCTACGCCGGGCACGTCGGCTTCGTGCGCCGGGTGTTCCGCGACGGTGACGTGCTGATCGAGGAGTACAACTGGACCACCGCCCGCGGCTACGGCAGGCGACGTATACCTGCCCGCCAGGTCAGCCACTTCATCCACTTCGGGCGTTGACCTCGCGCGTCCGTCGCCGGCGGAACCACCAGACCGCAACGGCGACGAGCGCGACGCCCAGCACGATCACCACCACGTCGGAGACCAGGGAGACCGTGTCGGCCACGCGCTCGTAGTTGTCCCCGAACGCGACGCCGAGGCCGATCAGCAGGGCGTTCCACAGCGCCGACCCGGCGGCGGTCAGCAGCAGGAAGCGCAGGATGGGCATCTCGCTGGTGCCGGCCGGCACCGACACGATGCTGCGGGCCAGCGGGACCATCCGCGCGAAGAAGACGATCTTGGGACCGTGACGGTCAAACCAGTCGTCGGCGCGATCCAGGTCCTGCTCGGACATCCGGAACAGGTGACCGTGATGTAGCAGCACGGCCCTCCCGCCCCAGCGGCCGATGGCGTACAGCAAGATTGCCCCGACGGTCGACCCGGCGGTCGATGCGACCAGCGCCGTCACGGGGTTGAGCTGACCACGCGCCACCAGAAAGCCGGCCAGGGGTAGCACCGCCTCGGAGGGAATCGGCGGGAACAGGTTCTCCACCAGCATCACCAGCGCGATGCCAAGCGCGCCACCGGTGCGTACGAGGTCGGTCACCCAGTCCATGCGCCGGATGGTAGACGGGCGTCAGCAGCCCGCCGCGAAGGGGTAGACCTCAGGGCAGCGCTGCCAGGTCGGGGAGGACTTCGCCGGGAAGCTCCTCGTCGGGATGCACTTGCAGCCAGCGTCCATCAGCTTCCCAGGCGTCTACTCGCTGGAGAAGTGAGGATGACCAGGTCGCCGTGCCGGCGTTCCAGTGTCAGATGGCGTTGCGCTGGGTCACCGACCGCCCGGCGGTCAGTGCCAACCATTCTGGGCGTGCGCAGCGTTGAGCAGCTCGACGACAACCTCGGTGCCGCTGGCTGGCACCTGACGGCGGAGCAGACCAGCTGCTAGATGAGGTCAGCGACCCTGGTCGCCCGGACTATCCGTAGGGTTTCATCGCTGACATGACCGCCGATCGGCAGGCCGCCGTAGGCAGACCCCGCGACTGAAGATCCTGGCTGGCGGGGGCTACGGAGACAACGCCCACGCGAAGTAGTAGGGGAGCGTGCCCGCGACCATGCCCGCTCCTGCGAGCGCAACGGGATTGCCCCGCCGAGTCCCGACCAGCGGGCGGTCCAGCCGGCCACTACGAGGACGAGTCCGACGAGCACAGCCCGGACGGCGGTGAGCGGCGACAACACCACGCTGATCACGGCAACCACCCCGAAGGCGACCCAGTCCCGACCCGAGACCGGCGGCGTCATCCCTCCCCGCCGCGCGTGGCGGCCTCCACGGCGGCGGCCAGCCCCTCGAGTCCGCCGGCTGCGTCGACGCCGACCTGGACCACGCGCCGGCCGTGGTGGCGCAGGCTGTGCAGGTCGCCCAGCGCCTGGGCCCGGACCAGGGTGGCGAAGTCATACGGGCGGTCGGGGATCGCCGGCCCGCTGGTCGGTGAGTCGACCACCTGCAGGCTGACCACGGTGTCGGGCCCGCCCTTGTGTAGCTGGCCGGTGG
>JALZLF010000182.1 GCA_030858865.1 Actinomycetota bacterium
ACTCCATATTGCCGTACGCCAGGGTCCGCGCTGGGGCTACTCGTGCTGCGGGAAGCCCAGGTTCAGCCCGCCGTGGCTCGGATCGAGCCAGCGTGAGGTGATCGCCTTCTCCTGCGTGAAGAACTCGAACCCGCGAGGGCCGTAGGCCTTGGCGTCGCCGAACAGCGAGTCCTTCCAGCCGCCGAAGGAGTGGTAGGCCACCGGCACGGGGATCGGCACGTTGATGCCCACCATGCCGACCGTCACCTCGCGCTGGAAGCGCCGGGCCGCGCCCCCGTCGTTGGTGAAGATTGCCGTGCCGTTGCCGTACCGGGACGCGTTGATGATGCCGAGGCCGTCCTCGTAGCCGCTGACGCGCACGACCGAGAGCACCGGGCCGAAGATCTCGTCCTGGTAGGCGGAGGACGACGTGGGCACCCGGTCGAGCAGCGTCGGGCCGAGCCAGAAGCCGTCCGGGGCGCCGTCCACCTCGGGGTCGCGTCCGTCGACGACCAGGGTGGCGCCGTCGGAGGCGGCGACACCCACGTAGCCGGCGACCTTGTCGCGGTGCTCCCGCGTGATCAGAGGACCCATGTCGCAGCCACGGGTGCCGTCGCCGGTCCTCAGCCGCGACATCCGCTCCGTGATCCTGGACACGAGCTCGTCGGCCACCGAGTCGACGGCGAGCACGGCCGAGATCGCCATGCACCGCTCGCCCGCCGAGCCGAAGCCCGCGTTGACCGCGGCGTCGGCTGCCAGGTCGAGGTCGGCGTCGGGCAGCACGAGCATGTGGTTCTTCGCTCCGCCGAGGGCCTGCACCCGCTTGCCGTTCGCCGTCGCGGTCGAGTAGATGTGCTGCGCGACCGGCGTCGACCCGACGAAGGAGATGGACCGCACTCCGGGGTGCTCGAGGAGCGCGTCGACCGCGGCCTTGTCGCCGTGCACGACGTTGAACACGCCGTCGGGCAGGCCCGCCTCCTGCAACAGCTGCGCCAGCCAGACCGCTGCGGACGGGTCCTTCTCCGACGGCTTCAGCACTACGGTGTTGCCTGCTGCAATGGCGATCGGGAAGAACCAGAGGGGCACCATCGCCGGGAAGTTGAACGGGCTGATGATTCCGACCACTCCCAGCGGCTGCTTGAGCGTGTAGACATCGACGCCCGTCGACACGTTCTCGGAGTACTCGCCCTTGGTGTATCCCGGCATCGCGCAGGCGAGCTCGACGACCTCGAGCCCGCGCGCGATCTCTCCTGCGGCGTCCGCGAGGACCTTGCCATGCTCGCTCGTGATGATCGCCGCCAGCTCCTGGCCCCGCGCGTTGAGCAGCTCTCGGAAGGCGAACATGACCTGCTGCCGACGAGCGATAGACGCATCGCGCCAGCCGGGGAACGCCCGCGCGGCGGCCTGCACCGCCGCGTCGACGTCGCCGCTCGACGCGAAGTGGACCCGCCTACGCTCCTGGCCCAGGGCCGGGTCGTAGACCGGTCCGGTGCGGTCGGAGTCGCCCGCGGTGGCCTTCCCGTCGATCCAGTGCGCAATCGTGCCGCCGCGGGCGGCGTCGGCGGTGCGGGCGTTCGCAGATGTGGTCGGAGTATCGGTCATGATCTCGGTCCTTTGTCGGTTGGTGCGGGTTTGGAGCGGCCGGTTCAGCGCGTGACGGCGCTCAGCACGTCGTCGTAGATCGCGACCGCCTGGGCCACCTCGTCCGCGGTCACGACGCAGGGTGGCACCACGTGGATGCGGTTGTCGACCACGAAGGGCAGCAGCCCGCGCTCGAGCAGCGCCCCTTTGATCCGGCCCATCTCCCCGGCGGGCATCGGCTCCCGCGTCCGGGGGTCGGCGACGAGTTCGAGCGCCCAGAAGACGCCCTCGCCGCGCACCTCGCCGACCACACCGTGCCGCTCGGCGAGCTCGGCGAGCGCCGGGGCGATCGCCGTGGCGCCGATGTCGCGGGCGTGCTCGACGATGCCTTCGAATTCCATCGCGTCGAGCGTGGCGACGATCGTCGCCATCGCGAGCGGATGCCCGGAGTACGTGAGTCCGCCGGGGAAGACCCGCTCCTCGAAGCCCGCCGCGATCTCTTCGGTCATGACCACGCCGCCCGCCGGGACATAGCCGGAGTTGACGCCCTTGGCGAAGGCGATGAGGTCGGGACGCACGTCGTAGCCGTCGAAGGCGAACCAGCGCCCGGTGCGGCCGAAGCCGGTCATGACCTCGTCGAGGACGAGCAGGATGCCGTGCGCGTCGCACAGCTCCCGGACACCGGCGAGGTAGCCGGGTGGCGGCACGAGCACCCCGGCGGTGCCGGGCACCGTCTCCAGGAGCACGGCCGCGATCGACGCGGGACCCTCGGACTCGATCACCCGCCGCAGGTGCTGCAGCGCCCGCTCGCTCTCCTGTTCGGGCGTCTGTGCCCAGAACTCGCTGCGGTACAGGTAGGGACCGAAGAAGTGCACGTGGCCCCGCGCGTACCGGTTGGGCACCCGGCGCCAATCCCCGGTGGCCACGATTGCTCCGCCGGTGTTGCCATGGTAGGAGCGGTACGTCGAGAGCACCGTGTCCCGCCCGGTGTGCAGGCGCGCGAGCCGGATCGCGTTCTCGACGGCGTCGGCACCGCCGTTGGTGAAGAAGATCTTCGACATTCCCGGGGGTGCGTGACCGACGATGCGCTTGGCTGCCTCGCCACGCGCGAGGTTCACCGACGAGGGGGCTACCGTCGTGAGCAGCTGGGCCTGCTGCTGGATCGCCGAGATCACGGCCGGATGCTGGTGGCCGATGTTCACGTTCACCAGCTGGCTCGAGAAGTCGAGGTACTCCCGACCCGCGTGGTCCCAGACGCGGCATCCCCGCCCCGAGGCGATCACGAGCTGCGGGGGGCGGCCCTGTGCGGACCAGGAGTGGAACACGTGCGCGGCGTCGAGGTCGCGCGCACGGTCGTCGAGGTCGTCGAATGGCTTCTCGGTCATGGCTGCGTGCCTCCTCGGAAGAAATGGCGCAGGTGGGGTGACCGGTGGCGGCCACCCCGCCGTTCGTTCGCGCTACTCGCCACCCTCGGCGAGCTCGACCTCGATGGGCTCGAAGTCGTCGCCGGTCACGTCGACGCCCTCGGCCTCGAGCTCCTCGACGGCCTGGGTGATGTACTCGTTCGACCACGCCGACGCGGGCGGCTCCTCGGTGATCGGACTCGCGCCCGACTCGTTGACCGCGCTGAGCGCGCCGTCCACGGTGACCTGCCAGGCGGTCTCGTCGATCACGCCGATGCCCTCGGTCGCCGGCCAGATCAGCTTGTTGGTCTCGTTGACCATCCACAGCTCGTGGCTCGGGCCCCAGCCGGACCCCGCCGCGAGCGTGATCTCGGACGCCTCCTGCGGGTTGTCGGCGGCGTAGACCCAACCCCGGATGACGGCACGCAGGAAGGCGACGGTGGTTTCCTGGAACTCCTCGTCGCTCTCCAGCCGCTCGGTCTGTGCCCAGATCGCGTCCTGGAGCATCGCACCCACGCTGTCCTGGTAACTGATGACGTTGAAGTCCTCGGGCTGGTAGAGCTCCCCGGTGTCGGGATTCACCGTCTCGAGCAGCTGGGCGTACTCGTTGTACGTCATCGCCTGTGCGGCGTCGATGTCGCCCTGCAGGAAGGCGTTCATGTTGAAGTCCTGCGTGATGATCTCGACGGTCGAGGAGTCGAGACCCTCGGCGGCCATGGCCGCGAAGATCTCCCACTCGTTGCCGAAGCCCCACGAGCCGATCTTCTTGTCCTCGAAGTCGGCGACCGACTCGATGCCGGAGTCGGCCCACGAGACCTGCAGCGTGCCCGACCTCTGGAAGATCTGGGCGATGTTCGTGAGCTCGGCCCCCTGCTCGATCGAGCCGAGCACCTTAGGCACCCAGGCGATCGCGTAGTCCACGTCGCCGTTGGCGAGCGCATCCTGCGGGACGATGTCGCCACCGGAGGGGATGATCTCCACGTCCAGCCCCTCCTCCTCGAAGTAGCCCTGGTCGACGGCAGCGAAGTAGCCGGCGAACTGGCCCTGAGGGAGCCACTGGAGCTGCAGCGCGACGGGCGTGAGCGCCTCGGACCCGGCGTCGCCTGTCCCGGTCTGAGCGGCGCCGTCGTCGTCGGACCCCGAGCAGGCGGTGAGAAGGAGTCCTGCCGAGATGGCAAGGGCTCCGGCCGCGAGCCCGCGGCGTGGGGTGTGCACCATGTCAGTCCTTTCGAGTGCTGGATGCGTGGGGGAAAACAGGAGGGACGCCCTCATCGAGGGCCTCCCGCGTGCGTGGATCGCCGAGCCGCTCAAGGGCGAGCGTCGCGAGGTAGAAGAGCAAGCCTAGGACGATGGACGCCATGACGTAGGCCCACGCCCGGGCGTAGGCGCTGGACGCGGCCGAGGTAGAGATGAGCGCGCCGAGGCCGCCGCGGGGGCCGCCGAAGTACTCCGCCACCAGCGCGGAGATCACCGCGAGCGAGGAGGCGATGCGGATGCCGGTGAGCACGAACGGGCGCGCGGTGGGCAGCGTGAGGGTGCGCAGCACCTGGCCCGAGGTCGCGGCGTAGGCCTTCATGAGGTCACGGTGCACCGGCGTCGTCTGCCGGAAGCCCCGCAGGGTGTTGAGGAAGACCGGCACGAAGGAGGCGAGGGCCGCGATCGCCCGCCGCCCGAACTGGCTGTCGGCTCCGTACATCGAGTTGAGCACCGGGGCCAGCGCGACGATCGGGATGACCGCGAGGGAGGCGATGACCGGCGCGCTCATGCGGTCGACGATTCTCCACCGGGCGGCGAGCGCGGCGAGCGCGATGCCCAGCAGCGAGCCGACGACCAGGCCCAGAAGCGCGTTGGTGCCGGTGAGGATCGTCGCGGAGCGGACCGAGGGCCAGAACTCGACGAGCTCCTGAAGGATCGAGGCGGGGCTGGGCAGGAGGTAATCCGAGACCCCGACGGCGCTCACCAGGAACTGCCAGGAGCCGAGCACGAGCAGACCGACCGCCGCCGGCGCGGCGATGCGCACTGCCGTCTCGGCGCGGGGACTCATTCGCCCCGCGGGCGCGGAGGACATCAGCGGGTCTCCATCCCGCGTGGCGCCGACCCGACCGGTGCGCCGTGCAGCGCCTCGCGTACCGCGGTGACCATCTCGAAGAACCCCCGCTCCTCGCGCAGCTCCTCGGTGCGTGCTGCGCGCGCGGCGTCGGCGCCGAGGCGCATCGGCAGGACCTGCTCGATGCGACCCGGCCGGGGGGACATGACGACGACCCGGTCGGAGAGAAACACGGCCTCGGGGATCGAGTGCGTCACGAACACGACGGCCGCGCTAGTCTCGGTCGAGATGCGCACGAGCTCGGTCTGCATCTTCTCCCGGGTCATCTCGTCGAGCGCACCGAACGGCTCGTCCATGAGCAAAAGGCGCGGTTGCTCGGCCAGCGCCCGGGCGATGGCGACCCGCTGCTGCATACCGCCGGAGAGCTGGTCAGGATGGCGGTCGGCGAAGTCGGCGAGGCCCACCATGTCGAGCAGGTGCTCGACACGGGCGCGGCGGTCGGCGGGGGCCATCCCGTGCAGCTCGAGCGGCAGGGCCACGTTGGCTGCCACCGTGCGCCACGGCATCAGCCCGGCCTGCTGGAACGCGATGCCGTACTCCTGGTCGAGCCGGGCCTGCTTCGCGGTCTTGCCGAACACGGTGAGGCTGCCGCTGCTAGGTTGGTCGAGGTCGGCGACGAGGCGCAGCAGCGTGGACTTGCCGCACCCGCTCGGGCCGATGAGCGCCACGAACTCGCCCGCGGCGACGCGCAGGTCGACCGCGTCGAGAGCCTGCACGGGGCCGGTGCGGGTCTCGAAGACCTTGTCGAGGTCGTGCACCTCCACGGCAGCCGGTGCGTTCGAGGCCGCGGCGTCCGGTGCGAGCCCGCCGTGGCCCGGCCCTGGCTCGGTCGTCGTCATGCCGCCTCCTCCGTTCGTCGGTAGTTCCTCAGGACCATGCCGAGCACGGCGACCGATCCCGCGGCCACGAGGCCGAGCACGACGGCGCCGAAGATCGGGCCCCATGCCTTCGCCGGGTCGCCCGAGGCCTGACCCGCATACTGGATCAGGATGCGGCCGATGCCACCCTGCAGGCCGGTGGACACCTCGGCGACCACCGCGCCGATCACGGCGTTCGCGGCTCCGAGCCTCAGGGAGGGGAGCAGGTAGGGCACCGAGGCGGGGAGACGAAGCTTGACCAGGATCGCCCAGTAGCCGGCCGCGTAGCTGTGCAGGAGCTCGGTGTGGATCCGGTCGGGTGACTGCAGGCCCTTGAGCGAGCCGATCGCGATCGGGAAGAAGGCGAGGTAGCTTGCGATGAGCGCCACCGACATCCAGTCCTGCCACTCGAACGCACCGATCTGCACCCGCGAGCCCCAACTGCGGACGACGGGGGCGAACGCGATGAGCGGGACGGTCTGGCTGAGCACGATCCACGGGAGCAGTCCCCACTCGGCGAGGCGCCAGCGCTGCATGGCGAGCGCCAGCGCGATGCCCACGACAACGCCCACGAGCCAGCCGGCCGCTGCGATGCCCAGCGTCGTGAGCGCGGCGAGGGCGACGACCAGCCAGAGCGGCTGCGCCGACGGGGAGCGCGTCACCGGCTCGGCCAGGCGGCTCACCATGTCCCACACGTGCGGCATCGCCAGGTCGGTCGTGCGCGGCAGGATCCGCGACTCCCCGACGAGGACACCGTCGGCCGGCGCGAGCAGCTTGTAGGTCTCCCAGAGCAGTGCGACGGCGAAGATGCCGGCCAGGCCCCACCCTCCGACCGCGAGCGCACGGCCGACGCGACCCGGTCGGCCCGGCTGGCCGGGGGCACGGGCCGCCGCACCGCGCGTCCGGATCTCCCGCAGGTCCGTCATGCCCTCGCCGGAACGTGTTCGAAGAGCGCTGGGATCACGGTCTCGCCGTAGACGCGCAGCGTCTCCTCCTTGTTGTCGTGCTGGAGATAGCCGGCGAACTGGTCGACGCCGAGGGCCGCGAGCTGCATCAGCTTCTCGATGTGCTGCTCGGCCGGCCCGAGCACGCAGAACCGGTCGACGATCTCGTCAGGAACGAACGAGGTGTGGGTGTTGCCCGCCCGGCCGTGCTGGTTGTAGTCGTAGCCCTCACGGCCGCGGATGTAGTCGGTAAGCGCTGCGGGCACGGTGCCGTCCGCGCCGTACTTGGCGACGATGTCGGCGACGTGGTTGCCGACCATGCCGCCGAACCAGCGGCACTGGTCGCGCATGTGCGGCCAGTCGTCGCCGACGTACATGGGGGCTGCGACGCAGAACTTCACCGACATGGGGTCGCGACCGGCGGCCTCGGCGGCATCCCGCACGGTTCGGATCATCCACTCGGCGATGTCGAGGTCGGCGAGCTGGAGGATGAAGCCGTCCCCGACCTCGCCGGCGACCTTGAGCGCCATCGGCCCGTAGGCGGCGACCCACACCTCGAGCTCGGACCCGCGGCTCCACGGGAACCGGATCGTGGAGCCTCGGTACTCCACCGGCCGCGAGCTCCCCAGCTCCCGGATGACGTGGATCGACTCGCGCAGCTCCTTCAAGGTGGTCGGCTTGCCGTTCGTGACGCGCACCGCCGAGTCCCCCCGGCCTATACCGCAGATCGTGCGGTTGCCGAACATCTCGTTGAGGGTCGCGAACACCGACGCGGTGACGGTCCAGTCGCGCGTCGCCGGGTTCGTGACGAACGGCCCGACCTTGATGCGCTGGGTCTGCGCCAGGATCTGGCTGTAGATGACGTACGGCTCCTGCCAGAGGATGTGCGAGTCGAACGTCCAGACGTGGGTGAACCCGTGCGCCTCGGCGAGCTTGGCGAGCTGGACGGTGCGCGAGGCCGGGGGGTTCGTCTGCAGAACCGCTCCGAAGTCCATGCTTGCTCCGTTCCTAGGTGAGGTACTGGCTGAGGCCGCGCTTGAGGAAGCGGCCGTCGCCCTTGGCGCCGAGGTACTCCTCGCCGTCGACGACAACCTTGCCCCGCAGGAGCACGGTGTCGACGTGCCCGTCGACCTCGAACCCCTCCCAGGAGGAGTGGTCGATGTTCATGTGGTGGGTGCGCTCGTACCCGATCGAGGTGTGCCCGTCCGGGTCGTAGACGACGATGTCCGCGTCGGCGCCGGGCGCGATCACGCCCTTGGTGCCGTAGAGGCCGAACATCCGCGCGGGAGTGGTGCTGGTCAGCTCGACCCAGCGCTCAAGCGTTATCCGGCCGGTGACGACCCCTTGGTACATGAGGTCCATTCGGTGCTCGATCGACCCCATCCCGTTCGGGATCTTGCGGAAGTCGCCGAGGCCGAGCTCCTTCTGGTCCTTCATGCAGAACGGGCAGTGGTCGGTGGAGACCATCTGCAGGTCGTTGGTGCGCAGCGCCTGCCACATCGAGTCCTGGTGGCCCTCGGCGCGGGAGCGCAACGGGGTCGAGCACACCCACTTCGCGCCTTCGAAGCCCGGCGCGCCGAGCTGCTCCTCGAGCGAGAGGTAGAGGTACTGCGGGCAGGTTTCACCGAAGACGTTCTGGCCCTTGTCCCGCGCCCACGCGAGCTGCTCCACCGCCTGCCTCGCCGACACGTGCACGACGTAGAGCGGCGCCCCGGTGAGCTTGGCGAGCATGATCGCTCGGTGGGTGGCCTCCTCCTCCATCTCCCAGGCGCGCGCGATGCCGTGGTAGTAGGGGTCGGTCTTGCCCTGGTTGGTGAGCTGCTCGGCGAGCACGTCGATGGCCGGGCCGTTCTCGGCGTGCATCATCGTCAGCAGCCCGGTGTCCCGCGAGACCTGCATGGCCCGGAGGATCTGCGCGTCGTCGGAGTAGAAGACGCCGGGGTAGGCCATGAACATCTTGAAACTGGTGACGCCCTCGTCCGGCAGCTGCCTCATGGCCGCGAGCGAGTCGGGAGTGACGTCGCCGACGATCTGGTGGAAGCCGTAGTCGACCGCGCAGTTGCCCGCGGCCTTCTCATGCCAGGCGGCCAGCCCGTCCTCGATGCGCTGCCCGTGGGTCTGCACGGCGAAGTCGATGATCGAGGTCGTGCCGCCCCAGGCCGCGGCCCGGGTGCCCGTCTCGAAGGTGTCGGAGGCCTCGGTGCCGCCGAAGGGCAGCTGCATGTGCGTGTGCGCGTCGATGCCTCCGGGGATCACGTACTTGCCGGTGGCGTCGACGACCCGGTCGACGGAGGCCGCGACATCGGCGCCGAGGAGGGTGACGCCAGGCTGCAACACGGCCCGGATGGTCCCGCCCTCGACGAGCACGTCGGCCGCGGCGCGGCCGGTGGCGCTCACCACGGTGCCGCCGGTGATCAGGGTCGTCGTCATGCGGTCTCCTTCGGTGCGGGCAGCTGCTACGGCTTCGGGATGGCGGTGTAGGAGTCGGGGCGGCGGTCGCGGTAGAACTGCCAGGCGTTGCGAACCTGCCGGACCAGGTCCAGGTCCAGGTCGCGCACCACGACCTCCTCATGCTCCTCCGAGCCGTAGTCGCCCACGATGTTGCCCTGCGGGTCGCAGAACTGGCTCTTGCCGTAGAAGTTCACAGCCAGCTCGCCGTACTCGTTGTCCTCCAGGCCCACGCGGTTGGCGGCGGCGACGAAGTAGCCGTTCGCCGCGGCGGCCGCGGGCTGCTCGATCTCCCAGAGGCGGTTGGACAGGCCCGGCTTGGTGGCGTTGGGGTTGAACACGATCTGCGCCCCGTTGAGGCCGAGCTCGCGCCAGCCCTCGGGGAAGTGGCGGTCGTAGCAGATGTAGACCCCGATGGGGCCGACCGCCGTGGAAAACACCGGATAGCCGAGGTTGCCCGGACGGAAGTAGAACTTCTCCCAGAACTTGTCGAGGTTCGGGATGTGGTGCTTGCGGTAGGAACCCAGGTTGGTGCCGTCCGCGTCGACCACGACCGCCGTGTTGTAGTAGACACCCGGCTGCTCCTCCTCGTAGATCGGGAGCACCATGACCATGCCGAGTTCCTTCGCCAGCGCGGCGAAGCGCTGCACGACGGGCCCGTCGGCGGGCTCGGCGTAGTCGTAGTACTTCACGTCCTCGGTGATGCCGAAGTACGGGCCGTAGAACAGCTCCTGGAAGCAGATGATCTGGGCGCCCTGCGCCTTCGCGTCGCGCGCGAAGTGCTCGTGCTTGTCGAGCATCGATTCTTTGTCGCCGGTCCAGGTTGTCTGCGTGATGGCCACTCTGACGATCGTCATGGTGCCTCCTGAGTTGGGGTAGCTCTGTGCCGTGCCACGAGCGGTGGGCCGAACCGGGACTCTCGGGCCATTGTGCTAACCGGCCACGTGAAGACTTACCTGGTGTTCACACTCGGCGCTGGAGAAGATCATCCTGTTTCTGTCGTGCTGAGGCAATGGCTTGGCAAGAATCGACGGTCATCCGGTGCTGACCGTGCTCGGTGACTTCTCGGGGCACCTCTGCGCGGCATCGCCGGGGTGATCGCCGACCCCTCGGCACCGCCGGCCACCGCGTGGCAGACGGCTCCTGACGCGGGCGCACGTTGTAGTCCTCGAAGACGGCGTCGAAGACCGGGCGGGTGATCAGGTGCTGGGGCGCGCCTCGCCGACCGTGTACCGGACACCACAATTGCCGGAGTCGACGTGTGCTGGATGACCACCTGGGGAGTCATCAGCGACCGAGTCGGCACCTCTGTTGCGGGCCAGGCGTCACACCTGTCGCTCAAGAGTGATGAGCAGCCCCTCAACACCGCCCGGCTCGACCCCGAGTGGCTTATGTGGTCACTTGTTGGCTTCCGCGGAACCACCTGCTGAAGCTCGACCCTGACGTGGCGCTCCTGCGAAACCCCGCCTCTGCCACGACGGCATCATGAGCAAGGATGCGTTGGTACTCGACCGACTCGTCAGTCCAGGTAGTCGCGCAGCACCTGGGAGCGTGAGGGATGGCGCAACTTGCTCATCGTCTTGGACTCGATCTGCCGGATCCGCTCGCGGGTGACGCCGTAGACCTTGCCGATCTCGTCGAGCGTCTTGGGCTGTCCGTCGGACAGGCCGAATCGCATCGAGACCACACCGGCCTCCCGCTCGGACAGGGTGTCCAGCACCGAGTGGAGCTGCTCCTGCAGGAGCGTGAACGACACCGCGTCGGCCGGCACGACCGCCTCGGAGTCTTCGATCAGGTCACCGAACTCGGAGTCGCCGTCCTCGCCCAGGGGGGTGTGCAGCGAGATCGGCTCGCGGCCGTACTTCTGCACCTCGACGACCTTCTCCGGGGTCATGTCGAGCTCGGCGGCCAGCTCCTCCGGGGCGGGCTCGCGGCCCAGGTCCTGGAGCATCTGGCGCTGCACGCGGGCCAGCTTGTTGATGACCTCGACCATGTGGACCGGGATGCGGATGGTGCGGGCCTGGTCGGCCATCGCCCGGGTGATCGCCTGCCGGATCCACCAGGTCGCGTAGGTGGAGAACTTGTAGCCCTTGGTGTAGTCGAACTTCTCGACCGCGCGGATGAGACCCAGGTTGCCCTCCTGGATCAGATCCAGAAAGAGCATGCCGCGGCCGGTGTAGCGCTTGGCCAGTGAGACGACCAGGCGCAGGTTGGCCTCGAGCAGGTGGTTCTTGGCGTTCTTGCCGTCCTGGGCGATCCACCACAGCTCACGCTTGAGCTTGGCCTCGAGCTTGTCGCCAGAGTTCAACCGGTCCTCGGCGAACAGACCGGCCTCGATCCGCTTGGCGAGCTCGACCTCCTGCTCGGCGTTGAGCAGGGCAACCTTGCCGATCTGCTTCAGGTAGTCCTTGACCGGGTCGGCCGTAGCGCCCGCGGTCACCACCTGCTGGGCCGGCGCGTCGTCGTCATCTGCCGAGCTGAGCACGAAGCCTGCGTCCTCGGTGTCCGAGGTCGGCTTGGCGGGCTTGGCTCCCACCGTCTGGTCCTCGCCGGCATCCTGACCGTCGTCCTCGTCCGCGTCGGCGTCCTCGTCCGTGGTGCTGGCGACCTCCTCGGCCGCGGCAGCCTTCTTGGCCGCGGTCCGCTTGGCGGCGGTGCCCTTGGTGGTCGGCGCGGCCCCCTCGTCAGTCCCGGCAGTGCTCTTGGCGGCGGCGCGGGTGGTCCCCGCCGTTGCCTTCTTGGCAGCGGTCTTGGCGGTCCCGGGCCTGGCGGCGGCGCTCTTGGCGGGCGTCGGCTTCTTGGTCTCAGCGGTCTGGGCCCCAGTCGCCTTGGCAGGCGTCGCCTTCTTGGTCTCAGCCGTCTGGGCCCCAGTCGCCTTGGCAGGCGTCGCCTTCTTGGTCTCAGCCACCTTGGCGGGTGTCGCCTTCTTGGCGACAGTCGCCTTGGCCGCGGCTGGCTTGGCGGGGGCCGCCTTGCTGGCGGCGGCCTTCTTGGTCGTGCTCTTCCGGGCTGCCGGCTTGCTGGGCATCTCGGAGCTCTCGTCCTCGCGCACCTCGATGGCGTTGTCGCTCAGCGTGCGCAGGACCTTGGTCTGACGCTTCTTGCTGAGCTCGGTGGACTCCAAGGCCTCACGGACCTCGGAGAGGCTGAGGTGTCCGCGCTGCCTGCCCTTCTTGAACAGGTCGTTCAGCCCGGGTGCCGAGAACTCCTCGGGGAGTTCGATGGCGGTCTTGGCGGACGAGGCCGTCTTGGATGTCACGGGTGGCATCAACTACTTTCTGAGGCGCGCTGCTGTCTCCCCCGACCGTCCTCAGGGCACGACGAACTGCCCAACGATCAGGTGGGATTGCGTTGTCAGTGACCGGCTCGAGGCTGTTCCGATCAGCGGCTTGCTGACATTATAGAACCCGCCGCAGGGGTGCGTTGTTCCCCCCCGCCCCCGCTGGGGGGCGAGCGACGCCCAGCTGGGGGGTGAGCCCTCAGTCCTCCGGGCCGGCCTTGACCGCCAGGACGGGGCACGAGGAGTCCAGCAGGATGCGCTGTGCGTTGGATCCGAGGATCAGCTTGCCGACCGGAGTGCGCCGGCGCAGGCCGATCACGATGAAGTCGGCGTCGCTCTCCTGGGCCACCTCGATGAGATCCTCGCTGGGCTCGTTGCCGCGAACCAGGGCACGCACCTCGTGCTCGATCCCCTCGGCGTCCAGCCGGTGCTGCACCTGACCGAGCTCGTCCTCGAAGCGCTGCGCCTCCTCGTGGTCGAAGTCCCGGCCGCCCCGGTGGGAGTTGACCACGATCAGCTTGGTCCGCCGCAGCTGTGCCTCCTGTGCCGCTCGACGCAGTGCTGCCCGACCCTCCCTGGTCGGGACGTAGCCCACGATGATCGACATTCAGACACCTCTTCCGGGCTCGCAGCCCTGGGCGTGAGGCTACACCGGCACTCGCCCGCCCGGTCTCAGGACGCCTTCCGCCAGGGCAGTGGGGGCGGGGGAACCAGCTGGGCCAGCACCTGGTCGATCAGCACGGCGAGTCGGTAGTCGGGATCCAGCCGCAGCGCACGCTCGATGGCGATGTTGGCCAGCGTCCCGTTGCCGTGCCACCAGGCGAGGATCGCCAGGACGGTGAGCACCGGGGTGCACAGCTCCGGTGGGATCCGTGCGGCGAGCTCGAGCAGCCTGTCGACCAGCAGGGGCGCCCGCACCCGACTCATCGGCAAGGCACGCACCAGGCTGGACATCACCGCTGGCGGGTGCGCACTCACGGAGTACTGCCCTGGTGTCAACCAGGCCATCAACGCATCGCGCACGGCCACGTCCTGCAAGGACAGCACCAGCTCGGCCAGCTCGCCCGCACTCAGGTCGGCGACCGTTCGGGCTCCCTGTCCTGACCTCAGCACCTGCCCCCATACCTCGGCCGCATCCGAGCCCTGGTCCGAGCTCGCACCGGACGTCCGGCCCACCCCGGACGTCAGGGCCTCGCGGACGGCCAGCCGGACCGCCTGGTGGGTCAGCTCCGAGCCGGAGTCCAGTCGCTGCGCGAGCTCCTCACGGCCACCGCCCGGACTGGCACCCTGCAGGACCAGGTCGGCCACCGCTGGCACGTCGGCGGCCTCGGGCACCGGCCGCCACCTCGGGCGGTCGCCGTCCGGCTCGACCACCCGCCGCCACCGTCCACCGCATACCCGCGCCTGCGTGTCGACGAGGATCGACAGCGCGCGACAGTGCTCCTGGATCGCCTGCATCAGCGCCGTCGCGTCGTCCCCCTCGTCCTCGTAGGCGATCAGCTGCACCAGGTGCGGTCGCTGCCGGTGCAGCACCCCGACCAGGTGGTCGGCCACGGCCTGCTCGTGCTCAGGAGGAGGCAGGTCGATCCGGGCCGTCAGGCCCATGTCACCCGCGGGCGGACCCCCATCGCCGGGGCGCCGGCGCAGCATCACCAGCACCAGGCTGCGGGATGGGGTGTAGCCCAGCTGGTAGGGCAGCACGGCGATCAACTCGGCCATGCCGCGCACCCTGGTCGGCGTCCGGCTCGTCCTGGTCATCACCCCATGCTGGCGCGGCGCGCGGCCCCAGAACGGGGCGGGCCGAAATCTGTGGACAACCGGGCGCCGGGTCCGGTTGCGCCGGCCGTCCACTGCAGCCGCATGCCCGGCCGTCCACCGCAGCCGTATGCCGGCCGCCCACCGAGCGTACGCCCTCAGCCCTGGGTCAGCTGCGCCCGCGGCGGGAACTCCTCGCGCGCGTTGTCGGCGATCCGGTTCATCAGGTAGCCGTCCAGGCCGGCGCCGATCACCCCACCAGCCAGCGGGACCGCCCGGCCGAACCGGCCGAGGGTCTTGGCGCCGAGCTGGGTGGCGAGGCGGAAGCCCACGCCCTTGTTGATCACCATCATGGCGGCATCGGGCAGCCGCTTCAGCGCGACCTGGGCCAGCCGCCCTCCCCCGGTGACCCCGGCCTTGCGCAACAGCTCGTCGGAGTCCGCACCGACCAGGGTCAACAGCACGGCCGAGCGCACCTCCGGACGGGTCACGTCGTAGCCACGGATCGAGGCGAGGCTGCCCACCATCCGAGTGGCCAGCACGTAGAACTCGACGATGTTGGCCGGCAGCGCCACCGGGAGGGTGAACAGCCCGCCGACGCCGGTGACG
>JALZLF010000042.1 GCA_030858865.1 Actinomycetota bacterium
ACGCCGACTCCCTCGGCGCCTCGTCGGCGGTGCGCAGATGCACCTCTGGGTCCAGTGGACGCTCGTAGGGGTCGCTCACACCGGTGAAGTTCGGGATCTCACCACGGTCGGCCCGCGCGTACAGGCCTTTGACGTCGCGTCGGCGCACCTCCCCCAGCGGTGCGTCGACGAAGACCTCGATGAAGTTGTGCGCCATCGCGCGTACTTCCGCGCGCACCTGGGCGTACGGAGAGATCGCGGCTGTCACGGCGCCGACCCCATGACGACTGAGCAGGCCAGCAACCCATCCGATGCGCCGGACGTTGGTGTCGCGGTCCTCTTTGCTGTAGCCAAGGCCCTTTGACAGGTGCGTACGAACCTCGTCGCCGTCGAGCAGCTCCACGGGTGCACCACGCTGCCGCAGCTCATCGACGACCAGCCCGGCAATGGTGGACTTGCCGGCCCCGGACAGACCGGTGAACCACAGCACGTATCCGTCAACCACAGTCTTGAACCTCCTCGCCCGCGCACAACCTTGCCCGCCCCGACCTGGCCTAGCAAACCGACGACCCTGGACGAACGGTCCAGACGCGCGCACTGATAGAACAGCGATTTGGAATAGCACGCCCTGAAGGTGTTATCTTGCAGTAGCAGTAAGTACATACAACCGTTCCTGCTCGGAGCACATCAAATGGCCACAACCTCCGCCGAATCGGCAATCCGCAACTATCTCGCAGCCTTGCGCGATCCTTCCTCGTTGCGTGACGACGCGGGCATCGAATCCCTCCGGCAGCAGTTGGACAGTGCGGACGATCTCCAGCGCCTGCGACTGCGCCAGCAGATCCTCGACCAGGAGAACCCGTCGGTGCAGCGCTACGAAGACGACTTCGTGACGCACGCCAAGGCCTGGGCGGACCAGCACGGCATCACGTCCAAGGCCTTCGAGGCTGAGGGCGTGCCAGCACCGGTGCTACGCCGCGCTGGTTTCGGTGGTGTGCGCGGCGGGCGGCGCGGCGGGCGGCGCGGCACGGGTGGTCGCAGCCGCACCCGGGTGACCGTCGACGAGGTTCGGACCGCCATTCCCCGCGGCGCGTTCACCGTGAAGGCGTTACAGGAGGCCAGTGGGGCTTCGCCCGCGGTGGTGCGCAAGGTCGTGCAGGAAGAGGTCGGCGCCGGACGCCTCAAGGAGCAGGGCACCGATCCTGACCATCAGGGGCCGGGACGTGCCCCCACGCTCTACAAGCGGGGCCGGTAGCACCAATCCCGCCGGCAAGGTGTGTCGAACCGCTCGTGCAACGGTCATGATGGTCCCGTGGACGACGATCACGGCGACCCCGACACCGAGCGGAGCAATGAGCCGATGGCATCCGCGCAGCCCCGGCCTCTGCGGGCGGTTCCCGCCGAGGCCGGGTCGGTAGCTCCCGTCTCCACCGAGACGCTGCTTGCGCGCGTGGCCAGGGGGGATCAGCCCGCCTATACGACACTGTTCGACCGGATGAGCGGGCAGGTCTACGGCTTGGTGCGCCGGGTGCTGCGCGATCCGGCGCAGTCCGAAGAGGTGGCGCAAGAGGTCCTGTTGGAGGTGTGGCGCAACGCCACCCGCTTTGACGCTGCCCGCGGCAGCGCCACCGCATGGGTTATGACCATGGCCCACCGCCGCGCCGTGGACCGAGTGCGCAGCGAGCAGTCCGCGCGCAACCGCGACGACCGCGTTGGTGTCCGCGACGCCGGCGGGGGGGGCTTCGACTCCGTCGCCGAAGAGGTCGAGGTCCGCATGGAACATCAGCAGGTCCGCGCGGCACTCGACGGGCTCACCGACCTGCAACGGGAGGCCGTGGAGCTGGCCTACTACGGGGGCTACACCTACCGCGAGGTTGCCGAGCTGCTGGACGCCCCGCTGGGCACGGTCAAGACGCGCTTGCGCGACGGATTGATCCGACTACGAGACAACCTTGGGGTGACCGCGTGAACGGGGTGGACGCCGACGTGCACACGTTGTCGGGCGCCTACGCGTTGGACGCTTTGCCGGCCGACGAGTGCGCCTTCTTCGAGCGGCACCTTCAGGCCTGCACCGCCTGCCGGAGCGAGGTCGACGAGCTGGTGGCGACCGCCGCGGTGCTGGCGGGCACCGCCGCCGCGCGGCCTCCCGCGCAGCTGCGGGCGCGGGTGCTCGACCAGGTCGACGTGACGCGACAGCTGCCTCCTGACCAGCTCGTCCCTTCTCCGGATACTCGGCAATCACTGCTGGCCCGGCTGCGACCGGCTCTCCCGTCGGTCGCGGCCGCGCTGGCGCTGGCGGTCGTGGTCTTGACCTCGATGACGGCCAACCTCAACCAGCGTGTCGACGGGCTGGAACAGGAACTGGCCGCCGACAGCGGGGACGCACAGGCGGCCGAGGATCTGCTCCCGATCCTGGCCGCCGCCGACGCGCTGACCAGCGACCTGCGTGCCGAGGGCGACCAGACGGTGCGCTACATCCACTCCGCACGGCTTGACCGCGGGGTGCTCGTCAGCGACGGGATGGCACCGCTGGCGCCCGCCAAGACCTACCAGGTCTGGCTCTTCCATGACCAGCGGCCGGTTCCCGCGGGTCTGTTCGAGCCGGACGGCGCTGGCCAGGCCATAGCCGTGCTCGAAGAGGTCGTCGCCGGCGCGGAGGGGATCGCGGTCACCATCGAGCCCAGGGGCGGCAGCCCTGAACCGACCGGCCGCATCGTTGCCCGCTCCGACGTCTGACCACCCGCCCGCGCCAGGCATCCACGAGTGATTCAAGGCGCCACAGTGCACCGCCGATCCACGGTGGATGGATACTTTCCGCTATACGAAATCACGTTCCGTGTTCGTCATGCTTGCCGCCGCGCTGTTGTTGACGCTGGCGCCCGCGAGTGACGCCCACGCCCTGGATGCCCGCGACGGCGGACGGATCCGCCAGGATCTGCAGCAACGCGTCAACACCGCCCGGCAGCGCCATGGCCTTCGCCCGCTGCGGATCAGCTGGGGCGTGCTCGACGAGGCGCGGGGCCACTCGCGCAAGATGCAGCGACGCCAGGCGATCTTCCATGACCATGCCCTGCGCCACGAGCTGCCACCGTCCACCGTGGCCTGGGGGGAGAACGTCGGACGCACGACGGCCTCGGACGCCGCCCGGCGCCTGCACTACCTGCTGATGCGCTCGCCGGGACACCGAGCGAACATCCTGGGGCGCGACTACAACCACATGGTTGTCGCGATCGCCAAGGGGGGCCGCTACACCTACGCCACACAGCGCTTCTTCGCCCGCCGCTGATCCAATCGCGCACAGATCCGTACGACTACGGCTGTCGCTACGTGAGTCAGGCCAGCGCCTCGATGACGGCCTTGTCCAGGCCGCTGTGGCCGCGCATGTACTCGGCGCGCTCGGCCTTCAGCTGCTCGACGGCGCGCTCGTACTCCTCGCTGCGTCCCATGCGCTCGTACAGCCGGCGGGGGGCAAGCAGCTCGGGGTCGTCGAAGTCGGGCACGGCGGTGGCGATGAGGTAGCCGAAGTCGGGGTCGCGTTCCCAGGTGATGGTGTCCTCGGCGATGGCCTTCACGATGGCTGACGAGTGGGGGATCTTGACCTTCTTGGAGCCTTCCACGTCCTCGCCCCCGCCCACTCTGCCGGTGTTGAGGACATAGACGCCGAAGTCGTAGTCCATCGAGCGGATGAGTTCGGCCAGGCGGTTGCCCTGCAGGTCCTCCGAACGCATGAAGAACGGGTTGGTGCCCGGCACGCGCAGGAACTTGCCGGCTTCCGCCTTGCCTCCCGCTGATGTCCCCTTCGTCTCTCCGAGCATGAAATAGGCGACCGCCTGCTCGACCGAGGCCATCTTGGCCGCAGCGGGCGCCACGCTTTCGTTGCGGTTGAGAATCAGCAGGAAGTCGGCCTTGCCGAGCTTGCGCGGGTCGAAGTGCTCGATGGCGTCAAGCCCGAAGGTGCCACGTCCGTTGGCGGTGTAGCTGTCGTCGAAGAAGTCGACCTGGCCCTCGTCGTCGATGGCCACGTTCTCCAGCCAGCCGGCGGGTGAGGCGAGGGCGTGATAGATGGTGGGCTCGTACTGCGGATCAAGGCCGATGGTCTTGGCGAAGCAACCGTTCTCCGTGGAGTACACGTCACCTCCGTCGACCAGTGCCACGATGTCGTCCTGCACCGGCAGGGAATCGTTCTGGCGCGTAAAGGTGGTCGTCGTCTTTCCGGTGCCTGACAGGCCGATGATGAGACCAACCTTGTCGCCTCTGTCAGTGGGGATCAGCTTGGCGCCGGAGTGCATCGCCAGCGCGCCCTGTTGGTAGACCCACTCCATCCACATCCGCAGGCCACCCATCTTCGACTCGCCGAAGTAGTCGATGTTGAACACCCGCGTGACCCAGTTCTCCAAGTCGATCGTGACCAGCCGCTCGTCGGGAACACCCTCCGCCGGGCAATTGGGGGTGTAGATCACCGTGAGTGCGTCGTCCTCGCGCCAGTCGGCGTCTTTGGGGTAGTACAGCTGTTGCTGCATGCCGGGAATGTTGGCGTTGGCGCGTTCGATGAACAGCCGTGCGGGCCGCTTCAAGGGGCTGTTCTCAGGTCCGATGTAGCCCTCGATCAACAGCATGTCCTGCTCGGCGATGTAGGCCTCCTGGCGCCGCACGACAGCGGTGTAGTCGCGCCGTGGCATGGCCTGCTTGGAGACCGAGTCCGGGTCGTCGGTGACGATGAACGTCGAGCCCGCCGAACGCGCCGTGACTCGAGCCGTGACGTTGTAGTTGTCGAACTCGGTGCGCTGGGCGTTGGGCATTTGCGAGGTCCACGCCTTGAGCTCGTCCTGAGTCGGGTTGGCGGCGACAGACCTTGCGCCGGGAAGTTGGATGGCCACGCTCAGGACCTTTCGACGGTCGGGTGGTTGAGTGCCTTCGCCGCCCCAGGGCGACCGCCAGGCCGGGTGATCCTACCCAGGCGCTTGCTCTTCAGCAGCGCGGCGGTAGCACGAGAGCGTAGACGACGCGAACGGCGGCGGCGCGGCTCATCCCGACGCGGCCTCGGTCCGCTCGTAGGTCCAGCGGCCGTCCGTCCAGACGTAGACGTCCGAGGTCCACGCCGACCGCGGCAGTGGCGACCCGTCACAGGTGGCGGTGATGCGCTGACTGGCGATCGCCGCACCCGTGATGCCATAGCTGTTGCTGCTCCGCCAGCACCCGCCACGCGCCCGCTGCGGCACATAGCGGTCGCCAGAGGCGCCCCATATCGCCAGGCTGCTGCCCGACTCGCCCGCCGACTGCCCGACGACGATCTCGGCTCCCGGCTCCCCGTTGACGTCACGGGCAACCAGGCTGTCGACGCGATCGGCGCTGCCGCCCTCGCCGCTGTAGACGATCTCGTAACCGGCGCCGGCCCAGCGGGCTATGTCGAGCACGGCGACCCCGCCGGTGATGCGTGCGAACACCAGCTCGTTGAGCCCGTCGCCATCCATGTCGCTGGCCAGCGAGCGGTGGTCGTCGCCGTAGCTGGCCTCGTACTCGGCGATGAACGCGGTCGCGTCCGCGTCGGTCGGCAGGCTGGCGGAAGGACCGGGCGAGGGCCCCGACGGCGAGGGCTCCGAGGACAAGGATGACGGTGAGGTGGAAGGTGGGGGTTTGGCGGTTGCCGTGGCCGGGGCGGTCGTCACGCCTTCACTGGTGGGCGGCTGGCCGCTCGGCGGCGCGCCGCTTCCGGATGAAACGTCCCGGTCGGCCAGCGCGATGAAGCCGCTGAGGATGAGCAGGGCGATCCCGAGCCCGAAGACGGTTCCCAGCGCCGTGTTGTCGCGACGACGCGGCGGAGGCCGATCGCCGGGTCCGTCCGGGCCGATGCGGATCGTCTGGTCATCGGACACGGTAGGTCTCTGACTCGCCACCGCTGGCAGCGGCTACCACCCGCACGATCCGCTCCTCGAGCAGCAGCTTGTCCAGTTGCGCACGCACGGTGCGCTCCGCGGCCGGATGCAGGACGGGATCGACCTCGGCGTAGACGCGCACCACCACCTGAGCAGGGGTCGCTTCGCCGGCGGCCAGCGCCGCCAAGACGGCCGCCTCGCGTTCTTCGCGATGAGCGAGGTACTGCGCGATGACCGCAGCAGGATCGCCGAGGACGGGACCGTGGCCCGGATACAACGCGGTCGCGCCGCTGGCGGCGAGGCGCCCCAGCGAGGCCAGGTAGGCCACCATGTCCCCGTCGGGCCATGCGACCACCGTCGTGCCACGACCCAGGACGTGATCGCCGCTGAGCACGACATCGGTCTGGCACACCCGCAGGCACAGATGGTCGCTGGCATGCCCGGGCGTGTGCACCGCCTCTAGCGTCACCCCAGCTCTGGCCAGCTGCTCGCCGTCGTGAAGGGGAGCCGCCGGACAGGACACCAAGGACGGCGTGAACGTCCACACCTGCACGCCCCAGTCGGCCGCCCAGCCAGCGGCCTCGGCATGGTCGGTGTGGTGGTGGGTCAGCACCACCGCGGCGATCGAGGCGTCCATCCCGGTCGCCGCCGCGTCGACCGCCTGACGGTGCTCAAGCAGATCGGGACCGGGGTCCACCACGATCACCTCCCCGTAGCCGGGAGCACCGAGCAGGTAGGTGTTGGTGCCGTCCAGCGTGAGCGGTGAGGGGTTCGGCGCCAGGACGACGTTGGTGAGCTCGTCCAGCCGCGTCAGCGTCACCCGCGCACCTCGTCATCGTCGCCAACGGCACCGGCGGGAAGGCCGTCGTCGGGGTCTTGGATGCGGACCACCCGACCGTCGGCGTCAAGCTCGGCGTACGGCAGGATGCTGCGCACCTGGGCCTGCGCCGCGGCCGCGGTGATGACCGCGTCGGGTGAGTCGTGCAGCGTCAGCGCCTGCAGCGTCCGCACGGTGGGATGCATCAGCCGCAGGCGGCCCGCCTGGTGTTCGTCCAGCGCGGCCGCCGCCGACAGCCAACGCTGGCCGGTCGTCTCCGCGCGGTCATGAGCGGCGACCTGGCCGTCCGGGGCACGGGCCACGAAAAAGCAGGTGTCATAGCGCCGCGGCTGCGCGACCGGCGTCACCCAACGGCTGTGGTAGGTCAGGCAGCCCAGGTCCAACACGATGCGGCGTTCGGTCAGCCACCGAGCCAGGTCGAGGCTTCCGGCGGCCAGTTCGGCCCGCAGCCGCCGTCGCCCGAGATCGCCTTCGGCCAACCACCACCCGCCACTGTCGGCTTGGGCTCCGCGCGCCAGCAGCACCCCGGCCTCCTCGAAGGTTTCACGCACCGCCGTGACGTGAAATCCAAGGACGGTCGCCTCGTCGGCGCGGAAGCGCTCGGTCAGCGCTGTCGGATCGATCCCATCCCACAGGTCTGACGGCAGGCGGCGATCCGAATCGTCGACGACCCCGCCGGGAAAGACCCAGGCGTCGGCGGCGAACCGGCTGGAGCCGGACCGGCGCAGCAGCAGGATCTCGACGGGAGCGTCGCCGGACCGCAGCAGGAGCACGGTCGCGGAGGGACGCACCTGCGGGTGGTCTGGCATCCCGGCATGCTAGTCGGCGCCGTTGTTTCAAGCGGGTGGCGGACGGACACCTGATTGTCTTGTGTCCTGCCGCTGCGCTACATGAGGCCGTCTTCGCGTGAGCATCCCTTCCTTCGACGACGCCGGCAACCTGCCCGAGGGTCGGCGTCCCGCCTCCGTCGAAGACGTCCGCAAGGTCCCGGTCGACGGGTTTGCGTCCTCACGGACGCGGTCGGCGATCTTCGAGTACTGGTCCCACCACCGTCAGGCGCTGCTGGAGCTGGTCAAGGTGCACCGCCAGTGGCTGGCCGACAGCTTCACGTCGGACAAGCCCGACCCGGCCGACGTCGATGTCGTCACGGTGCTCGACGGGACCGCGTTCGACGAGCTTGCCCGCCACCGCCAGCTGCTCGTGCGCATGCTGATCGACGGTCACTACACCGAGGAGTTCTGGAACTGCGACGCCTACCCGGTGCTCATCTATCCGCAGGGACACCCCGGACACAACAAGTACGTGGTCGCGTCGCAGCGCTGGGAGGACTACTTCGGCCACGACCGTGATGGGAACCCGCGCGGGTTCGTCGAGGTGTCGTCGTGAGCGCTGGCACCGAGCGGCTGCACGAACAGCTGGCGGCGATCGGCCAGGCGCTGGAAGCCTTCGACGACCAGGATGCCGTGACCGGCGCCGCCGGCGCGCTGCTCGACGACGACGCCGCGTCCCCGCCGGCCCAGCAGGTGGCCGCAGGGGTCACGTTGCACCTGGCCGCGCTGACCACCGAGGACGGTGTCAGGGTGACGCTGCAGCGCCCGCCCGGCCCGCTGACCGCCCAGCTTGTCGATCCGGCGTCGGGTGCTCCGCTGGTGGAACGGGCGCTGGACATCCTGCTGGCGGCCTTGGAGAGGGTTGGCGACGACAACGGCGACGACAGCGGCGACGACGGGCCGCCGGCTGGGGCCGTTGCGGCCTTGCAGCGCCTGGCGGCCGTGGTCGCGGCCAAGCCCGTGGAGGTGCGCCTGGAGCTGTCGCCGGCAATCCTCAAGCCGAGGGAGCTGACCCTGACCAGGGCGGACGCGCAGCGCCTCGCCGCGGCGCTGACCAGCCGCTGACCCCCACCTCGTAAAGGTCGACGACCTCCTAGCATGGCCGCGTGACCGGACCGGATTCCAAGCGCTCACCCTCCGCCGAGCTCGCCGGACTTCCCCGGGTCGACGCCGTGGTCGCGGCCGCCGGTGAACTGGTCGACCGCCACGGCCGGGGCCCCGTGACCGCCGCCGCCCGCGAAG
>JALZLF010000043.1 GCA_030858865.1 Actinomycetota bacterium
CGGCGTAGGTGATGCCGTCAACGACTGAGCTGGCGTAGCAGTACCCGGAGGTGTCACAGACCTTGACCGGCACCAGCGTGACGTTGGGAGCGACGCCGACGATGCCGATGCCGTTGGCCTGCGCGGCCACGGTGCCCGACACGTGCGTGCCGTGGAACTGGTTGTCGATGCAAGGGTCGGGGTTACCGACGCCGGGGCCGTTGGCGACGACGAAGTCCCGGCCGCGGACGCAGTCGACGTTGGAGCCCTGGTTGTCGACGACGAAGTCCGGATGCTGCCCGTCGATGCCGCTGTCGAGGATGCCGACGTCGACCGCCCGGGCGCCGGCCTGCACGGCGTGCGCCTGCTCGGTGCGGATCTGCTGCATGTCCCACTGCTGGGACTCCAGTGGGTCCTGGGACGGCTCCGGCCCGCCCTCGGGCAAGCCCTGCCAGGAGAAGTCGGCGCCGACCTCGTCGACCAGGCCGGAGGCGCGCAGGACGTCGGCGAAACCGGCGACAGCCGACTCGGCGACGAGCACGCCGATCTGGCTGGTGTGGTCGGCGGTCACCGTGCCGCCGGCCGCGGTCACCATCGACTTGGCCTGGGCGGGGGTCGTCGACGTGTCGAGCACGACCAGGTAGCGGCTGTCACTGAGGACGGCAGTGCCTGAGCCGGCGGTGCCTGAGCCGGCGGTGGCCGCAACGGCGCTGGCCGCAACGGTGGGCAGTCCCAGCAGCGCGGGTACGACCAGGACGGTGATCAGCAGGCGACGGGCGAGCGGGTACATGAACGCTCCTGATGGATAGCGGTCTCGTTCCCTGCCCTTTCGACGGCTGGGGCCGGGTCTCCTGCTTCAGCTGACCGGGTAGTCGTGGCGGCGCAGCGTCTGCACCACCTCGCCGATGTGGTCGGGGCCGCGGGTCTCCAGCTCCAGCTGCACCTCGACCTCGAGGATCCCCAGCCGGGTCGCCAGGCGGTGGTGCTCGACGGCGACGATGTTGGCGCCGGCCTCGGCCAGCAGCCCGAGCAGGGTCGACAGCGCTCCCGGGCGGTCGTCCAGCCGGGTACGCAGGACGAGGTAGCGGCCCTCCTCGAACATGCCCGAGGCGATGATCCGCCCCAGCAGCAAGGGGTCGACGTTGCCGCCGCACAGCAGCACCACCACCGGCTCGACCAGCGCGGCTGAACCCTCCAGCACGGCGGCGAGGCCCGCGGCGCCCGACGGCTCCACCACCTGCTTGGCGCGCTCGACGAGCAGCAGGACCGCTCTGGCGATGGCTTCGTCGCTGACGGTGACGCACTCGTCGACCAGCTCGCGCACGTGGGCCAGCGTCAGCTCGCCCGGGGTCTTCACGGCGATCCCGTCGGCGATCGTCGAGACGTTGTCAAGCGCGCAGGGTTGTCCGGCGGCCAGTGACGCTGGAAAGGCCGCAGCGCCCGCGGCCTCGACGCCGACGATGCGGGTGTCGGGCTTGCGCGCCTTGACCGCGGCGGCGACACCCGAGATCAGCCCGCCGCCGCCCATCGGCACCACGACGGTCCCGGCGTCGGGCACCTGGTCGAGGATCTCCAGGCCCAGCGTTCCCTGCCCGGCGATGATGTCGGGATTCTCGAAGGGGTGGACGAACACCGCCCCGTTGTCGGCGGTCCACTCCTGCGCCGCCGAGTAGGCGTCATCGAAGCCGTCACCGGTCAGCACCACTTCGGCGCCGTAGGACCGGGTGGCCTCGACCTTGGGCAGCGGCGCCGTGGCGGGCATGAACACCGTCGCGCGCACGCCGACCAGCCGCGCCGACAGCGCCACACCCTGTGCGTGGTTACCTGCCGACGCACACGACACGCCACGGGCGCGCTCGTCGTCGTTCAGCTGCACGATGTGGTTGTAGGCGCCGCGGAGCTTGAACGAGCCCGTCCGCTGCAGGTGCTCGCACTTGAGCAGCGCGCGCATTCCGACCAGCTTCGACACGGCGGAGGACGGCTCCAGCGGCGTCGTCTGGACCACGCCGGCCAGGCGATTCCGGGCGGCCAGGATTTGGTCGAGGGTGACCAGTTCGGGGGGCATGCGTGCGATCCTAGGGCCATGGCCGAGCCTGCGGAACGGACCGTGTCGGGACGAGCGCTCGTCACCGGCGCCGGCGTGCTGCTGGCTGTCGCGCTGCTGGCCCAGGCGTTGTTCGGGCCCAGCCTGGTCGAGCAGGTCCGCCAGGAGCAGCGCCCCCGCACCTTGCGCGAGCCGATCGCGGCGGGGGAAGCTGCCGGTCAGCCCTGGGAGGCGGTCGGGCGCTTCGATGGCACAGCCAACTGCCTGGAGTTGCGCTACCGCGACGCGGTGCTGGACCGCGCCTGCACGCCCGCGGGCCTGCGCGAGGAGGGTGTCGGGCAGGTTCGTACCACCACGGTGCCCGAGGGCGGGCCGACGGTCGTGTACGGCACCGCCGGCGAGGGCATGGCCGCCGTCGACGTCCAGCTCGACGACGGGACGACGCTGCGCACGCCGGTGCGGGCCGGCGAGCTCGGCTTCCCCGTCGGCTTCTGGGCGGTGCCCGTTCCCGACGGCGCCGGCGTCCGTGCGGTGACGACCGCCCGGCCGTCGTCCTACAGCGGTGGCCAGGGGTAGGGGCGCAGGTCCTCGTCGACGTCGGGCAGCGCGCCGGCCGCGCCGAGCAGCGTCGCGCGGCGGGCCAGCACCGCAACCTCGCCCGTCGACAGCAGGCCGGTGAGGTCGCGGCACACCTCGCTGTTGCGTTCCTCCAGCGCGGCGGCCAGCCGCTCCAGGTCGGCGCTCCACCGCTGGTTCAGCGGGCAGCCGCCGAACTCCAGATCACGGTGCGCAGCTTGGCCTGCGGATGGAACGCCAGGCCGTGGTCACAGCCCCAGATGTGGCCCTGCCCGTCGAGCAGCACGTGGCTGGCCTTGCGGTCGGCGTTGTTGACCAGCAGGTCGAACGCCGCCATGCGGGCCAGCTGCTCGTCGTGGACGTCCTCCTCGACGAGGACGAAGTAGTGGCGTTGCGGGTCGTGGTCGACGAACAGCTGCAGCGACCCGACCCCCAGCGGCCCGTCGCGCACCAGCGTCGGCGGCACGAGGTCCCAGCCGAGGAACGCGCTGACCGTGAACGCCGCGACCTCGCGGCGGTGCAGCGTGCCGGGGGGGAAGTCCCACAGCGGTCGCTCGCCGGCCCTCGGCTTGTAGACAGCGAGCACACCCTCTGGGCCGCCGACCCCCACCAGGGTCGTGTGGTTGCTGGCGTTGACGATGCGCCCGTGCACCCGCATCTCGCCGTCAGCCAGCAGCGACGTCACCTCCGTGGCGGTCACGACCGGCTCACGCGGTCAACGGCCCGTGTCCGTTCGTGGCAGGGCAGACGTGGCCGCTGACGGGATCGACCGGGCGGCCGCACAGCCGGCAGGACTCGCGGGCCCCCGCCTCCACGATGAACGCCGCGTACGCGGCCATCGCCACCAGCTGGTCACGTGACAGCCACAGGCGCATGCTGCCGGGCTCTTCGTCCTCGTCGTCGCCCACCAGCTGCTCGGCCTCGAGCAGGAAACGCTCGCCCTGTTCGTCCATGCCGAGGCTGAGCGAACCCGCGCGCCAGGTGGCAACGACGGGCTCGAGCAGCTGCTGGGCGTTGGCGTCCAGGTCGTCGGGCGTCACCGTGACCCCGACGCGGCTGAGCAGCTCCTGGGCCAGCTGGGCCAGCCAGTGGACCTGGGACTTCTCGACGACCAGCGCCAGCAGGTCGTGAGCCCGGCGTGCCTGCACGTAGAACGTCCGCCGCCCTGGTTCGCCGATGGCGCCCGCGGTGACCCAGTCGACGGGGTCGATCTCGAACGAGTCACCCACGGCGCGCCGTCCTGCTCGGCGCGGTCCTGCTCGGCGCGGTCTTTCGAGACGAGGCCTTCGGAGTCGGAGCGGAGTGCGCCGCCAGGCGCAACGGCCCGTCGTCGTTGAAGCGCAGCAGCGCCGGCTGGCCGCCGTCGGCTGACAACGCGAGCACGGTGGCCGACGCGGGGTCCACGTGCAGCCGCTGGAAGGAATCCAGCGCCAGACTGAGGTAGGCGGCCACGACCGCCTTGATGACGTCGGCGTGGCTGACGGCTGCCACGACGGAGCGCGGGTGCCGGGCGACGATGCGTTGCAGGCCGTCGACCGCCCGCAGCTGCGCCCCACGGATGGTCTCGCCGTCCGGGAAGGCGACCAGCGACGGGCGGGCCTGGATGACCGGCCACGTCTTCGTGCGGGTCAGCGGCGTCAGGGGCCGGTCGGTCCAGCGGCCGTAGTCGACCTCCAGCAGCGACTCGTCGGGCCGCACGACCAGCCGATGCGGCGCGGCCACCGCCTCGGCGGTCTCCATCGTGCGCGGCAGCGGGCTGGCGTAGACCGCCTTGAGCGGAACGTCGGCCAGGCGCTGCGCCGCGGCCTCGGCCTGCGCGCGTCCTGCCTCGTCCAGCGACGCCTGCGTTCGCCCGCCGAGGCGCTTTCCCGTGGAAGCCGTGGTCGCGTGGCGGATGAGCACCAGCAGGGTCAACGCGGGCCTCGCAAGGGGGTGTTCGACATGCAGGCCAGCCTAGCGAGCACCCGGCCGCCGGCCGCGCACCGGGCGGACCCTCTCGGCGGACGGACCGGTCTCGTAGCCGGTCCCATAGATTGGATCTTCCGTCGCCGCGACCACCGGAGAGCAGCCCCGTGATCCAAGTGCGCACCGAACGCGACTCCATGGGTGAGATGCACGTGCCCGCCGGCGCCTACTACGGCGCGTCGACCCAGCGAGCCGTGGAGAACTTTCCGATCTCAGGCCAGGCGATCCCGCCCGAGGTGGTGCATGCTCTGGGCCAGCTGAAGGCCGCCGCCGCCGAGGTCAACCACGACCAGGGCGTGCTCGACGACGAGCAGTACCGGGCCATCCTGCAAGCTGCCGGCGAGGTCGCAGACGGCAAGCTCGACGAGCATTTCGTAGTGGACGTGTTCCAGACCGGCTCGGGCACCTCGTCGAACATGAACGCCAACGAGGTCATCGCCAACCGTGCGATCGAGATCCTCGGCGGCACGCTGGGATCCAAGAACCCCGTTCATCCCAACGACCACGTCAACGCCGGCCAGTCCTCCAACGACATGTTCCCCACGGCGGTGCACGTCGCCGCCTACCTCGCCTGCGCCGAGCGGCTGCTGCCGGCGTTGGAGCGGCTGCGCGGCGCACTGGACGCCAAGGCCGCGGAGTTCGGCGACATCGTCAAGCCGGGACGCACGCACCTGATGGACGCCACGCCGGTGACCCTCGGCCAGGAGTTCTCCGGCTATGCCCGGCAGGTAGAGCTGGGCGCCGATCGCGTCCGCGACGCACTGCAACGGGTCGCCGAGCTGCCGTTGGGCGGCACCGCCGTCGGCACCGGGCTCAACGCGCCGGCGGGCATGACCGAGGCGGTGCTGGACGAGCTGCGCCGCCGCACAGGCCACGCCGCGCTGCGCGAGGCGACCAACCACTTCGAGGCGCAGGCCGCGCGCGACGCCCTGGTCGAGCTGTCCGGTGCGTGCAAGGTGATCGCGGTGTCGCTGACCAAGATTGCCAACGACCTGCGCTGGATGGGCTCGGGGCCGATGACCGGCCTTGGCGAGCTGCGCCTGCCCGAGCTCCAGCCCGGCAGCTCGATCATGCCCGCCAAGGTCAACCCCGTGATCCCCGAGTCGGTGACGCAGGTGGCCGCACAGGTGATCGGCAACGACGCGGCGATCACCGTTGGCGGTCTGTCAGGGGCGTTCGAGCTGAACGTGTACATCCCGATGATGGCCCGCAACGTGCTGGAGTCGGTGCGGCTGCTGGCCACGTCCTGCGACAACTTCGCCAGCCAGTGCATCGAGGGGCTGCGGGCCAACGTCGAGCGCTGCACCGAGCTGTCGGAGCGCAACCTGTCGATCGTCACCGCCCTGGTGCCCGCGATCGGCTATGACCGCTCCGCCGAGCTGGCCAAGCAGGCGCTGCGTGAGGACCGGGCTCTGCGCGAAGTCGTCAAGGAGTCGGGGGTCCTGCCCGACGACGAGGTCGACCGCCTCTTGGACACCAAGCGGATGACCGAAGGCGGCGTGCCCTGACGCTCCGGCGCGTCAGCCGGTCGGGATCCGCAGGACGTAGTCGTCGGCGCCGTCGTCCCACTCCATGTCGATCAGGCCGCGCGTGCGGGCCGCCTTGCAGAACTGCAGGAAGCCGCCGAAGCCGAACGCCTTCTCGCTGAAGTCGGGACGGCGCTTGCGCAGGTGGTCCTTCAGGCCCGACAACGGTGGCGGGCCGCTGCTGCGTTCGAGCTCGGCCACGACGTCGCGCAGCAGCGCGAAGGCGCTGTCCTCGTCGCTGGAGTCTTCCGGGAAGCCGATCTCGGGATCGCCCTTGGCCGAACCGGTCGACAGCTCGATGATCTTGCGGTCTTCAAGATGGCGCAGCAGCTCGCCGAAGGCGCGGAAGCCGTAGTCGGCCTCGGAGAAGGTCGGGTCCTTGCGCAGCAGCGCGCGCTTGAGCGTGGACGCCAGCACCGCACCGCCGGAGCTGCGCTGCAGGCCCGACAGGGTCTGGGTGACCAGCCGCCCGAGGTCGGTGGGCTCGGACTGCGGAGCCACTTCCTCGGCCACCTCGTCGATCGGGGGCTCGGCGGTCGGAGCTTGCACCGCCGCAGGCACCGTCGCCGGCTGGCGCCCGGAGCCGCGGCCGCCTCGCCGCCCCCCGCTGTCACGTTTGGGGCGGTTTGCCGGGACGTTGACGCCCTCTAGGCGCTCGTAGAACAGGAACTCGTCACAGGCCGGCGGCAGCATCCGCGACGTCGACGCCTCCAAGCCGACGCCGATGACCCGCCGGTTGAGCTCGCGCAGCTTGCCGACCAGCGGCGTGAAGTCGCTGTCACCGGTGCCGATCACGAACGTCGTGATGTAGTCGCGCTCGAAGCACAGCTCGATGGCGTCCACCGCCATCTTGATGTCGGCGGCGTTCTTGCGGACGGCGCCGAGTCGCTGGGGGATCTCGATCAACTCGACGTGCTGCAT
>JALZLF010000077.1 GCA_030858865.1 Actinomycetota bacterium
TCAGCTCGCGTCGCGGAGGATCGCGCGGAGGAGCTGGCAGAGCGCGTCCGTGACCTGGAGATCCTGAACGCCCTGAGCGTCGAGCTGCTGTCGGCTCGTCGGTCCGCCGACGTGACCGCGATCGCCAGTTCGGGCCTGGCGCGCGCCCTTGACTTCCCCGGCGTCGCGGTGTCGCTGGATGGCAGTGTCGCGTCGGACTCGCTGGTGATCAAGGTGCCCGGCGCGGAACCGGCAGCCATCGCGGTGCCCATCGACCTGCCGGACCGCTCGTTCGCCGTCGTGGAGGCGGCGGCGGCGCTACTGGGTATGGCGCTGCAACGCCTCGAGCTGGAGTCCGAGGTCGCCGCGGGCCAGCGCGCTCGTGTCGCGCTGTCCGGTCAAATCCTGGAAGAGGGCACCCGTGAGCGCAGCCGGATCGGCTTGGAGATCCACGACGAGGTCCTTCCGTACCTGGCTGCCGCCGAGATCCAAGCCGACAATGTCCGCTCAGCGCTGAACGGCGGTGACGCTGACCGTGCCGACCGGTTGGTGACGCTGACCCGGGACGCCGTGGCCGTCGGCGTGGTACGGCTGCGTGAGGTGCTCGAGGCTCTCCGCCGGCAGGTCGTGGTGCCCGGCGGGCTGCGCCAGGGACTGGCCGAGACGCTGGACGAGCTGCGGCTGACCACCGGCGTCGACCACGAGCTCGTGGCACCCGAACCGATGCCGAAACTGCCGCTGGCCGTGGAGATCATCGTTCTGGAGCTGGTGCGCGGCTGCCTGACCAACGTGGCCAGGCACGCCGAGGCGACCCACGTGGAGGTGCGCATCGAGGTCAAACAGGACGTATTGGTGGCAAAGGTGTGTGACAATGGGCAGGGCTTCGAGCCGGGTCGTGTTCCGGTGGGTCACCATGGGTTGCGGTTGATGGCCCAACGGCTGGAACTCGCTCGGGGTAGGTTCGCGGTCGACAGCGCGCCAGGCGCTGGGACGCGCGTGCTCGTGGAGGTACCACTGTGAGTGACGTACGCATGCAGGAGATGACACCGGCCAGCGATCGGCAGGTGATCCGGGTGGTCATTGCCGAGGACCACGGTGTCGTGGCGGACGGCGTCGCCACGATGCTGTCGTTCGAGGACGACATGGAGGTCGTCGCCATCGTCACCTCCGGCGAGGACCTGATCGAGAAGGCCTCGCAGGAGGTTCCCGACGTCGCCCTGGTCGACGTCAATCTCATCGGCATGGACGGACTGTCGGCGGTGCGCGAGATCGGCGCGAAGGGCCTGCCGACCCGAACGCTGGCGTTGACGATGTTCACCGACCACGACACCGTCACGCGCGCCGTGGCGGCCGGGGTTGCGGGCTACCTGCCGAAGAACGTGCGGCGACAAGAGCTGGTGCAGGCCGTCCGCGCCGTCGCCTCCGGCAAGGGGTTCCTGCACCCCGACGTCACCCGTCCGTTTCTGGAGCGCGTAGGCCCGCTCGCGATGCACGCCGGGCTGCAACCCCTGTCACGACGGGAGCAAGAGGTGCTCGAGGAGCTGGCGACGGGCAAGTCGACGCACGAGATCGCCGAGAGCCTCGGGTTGGGCGACGAAACCGTCAAGAGCCACCTGTCGCGGATCTACCACAAGCTCAAGGCGACCGACCGCGTCCAGGCTGTGGTCATCGCCATGCGCCACGGGTTGGTCCGCTGACAAGGCAGTTGCGAGGCGGCGATGGGTCGCCTTGGGGACAAAGAGAAGGACACCGTCTGCGGGGGGAGGGGGCGGGAACCCGCCCCCCGCATGGTGCCTCGAAGTAGTAGCAAGATTCCCCGGGATCGGCGATCCCGAACCATGCGTCAGCGGATTTTTCTGAACGCTCTCACGCCAGCCGCCGTAACACCGTCTTGGCCGCCCCCAGCCCGCACATGCCGTGGACTCCGCCGCCGGGCGGGGTGGACGACGAGCACAGGTAGAGGCTGCGGTCGGGTGTGCTGTACGGGGGCCATCGCGGCGTCGGTCGGGTGAACAGCTGCCCGAAGTCCTGGATGCCGCCGTTGATGTCGCCGCCGACGTAGTTGGGGTCGTGGGCCTGGATGTCGGCCGAGTTCATGCTGGAACGGGCCAGAACCCGATCGCCGAAGCCGGGGGCGAAGCGCTCGACCTGGGCCTCGATGGCCGCAGTCATGTCGACCGTGGAGCCGTTGGGCACATGGCAGTACGCCCACAGGGTATGGCCATCGGGTGCCCGGGTCTGGTCGAACAGACTGGCCTGCACGGCGAGGACGAAGGGGCGGCCATGGTGGCGCCCGCGCGACATCATGCGCTCGGACGCGGCGATCTCCGGCATCGTCGCCCCGAGGTGGACCGTCCCAGCTCGTGCGCACTCGGTGGCCGTCCATGGCACTGGCCCGTCCAACGCCCAGTCAACCTTGAACACCCCTGGCCCGTAGCGGTAGCGGCCAAGACGGCGACGGTACGCCGCCGGCAACCGAGTACCGGCCATCCTCAGTAGCTGTCGCGGAGTCACGTCGAGCACGACCGCGGCCGACGCGGGTAGCTGCGCGAGATCGTCGACCAGGCAGCCGGTGACGATGTCGCCTCCGAGCTGGCGGAAGTGGGTGGCCAGGGCGTCGGACAACCGCTGGGACCCACCGCGGATGACCGGCCAGCCGTAGGCGTGGGCCAGCATTGTCAACAGCAAGCCGAAGGCAGCGGTCGGCGAACGCTCCAGCGCCATCAGGGCGTGCGCCGCCACCCCTGAGAACAGCGCCTGCGCGCGGGGACCGTCGAAGCGCGCCCGCGCCAACCCCAGCGCGGAGCGGACCGCCGGCAACCCGAAGCGGGCCATCACGATGGGGTGCAGGGGCGGCACGGGGGAGGAGGCCAGGAAGCTGTCGACGATCTTGTCCGCATCCTCGACGAACGGAGCGAACAACCGCCGCCAGGCGCCGGCGTCGGTGCCGATCGACCCCGGCATGTCGTCCAGGTCCCGCTCGAGGATCGCGGCCGTGCCGTCGTCGAATGGGTGCGCCAGCGGCGCCGGCGGTTGCACCAGCTCGACGCCAAGGGACTGCAGCGGCACGCTGCGAAAGAACGGGGAGGCGACGGCGAGCGGATGCACCGTCGAGCAGATGTCATGCACAAAGCCTGGCTTGGTCAGCTCCCCCGAGCGCGCCCCGCCGCCGATGGTGTCCGCGGCCTCGACGAGCAGCACCGAGCGCCCGCTGCGGACGAGGTGGATGGCGGCGGCCAAGCCGTTGGGACCAGCGCCGACGACGACCGCGTCGTAGCGGCCGGACCTGGCCTTGTCCCGAACATCAGAACCGTTCACACCGCGCAGCGTATGGCGGCATGCCCGGACCTGCCGCATCCGTTCCGGTAGTGGCTGGCCGTGCGGCGGCGCGGCTACGCTGCCTCGATGCAGGCAACGGTGCGGGAACTGTTGGCGACGGGGCAGCCGTCGTTCTCCTTCGAGTTCTTCCCGCCCAAGACCGACGACGGTTGGAACCAGCTGTGGCGGGCCATCCGTGAGCTGGAGCCGCTGCATCCGACGTTCGTGGACGTCACCTACGGCGCCGGTGGAACTACCCGGGACCGGACGGTGGAGCTGGTGCGGCGCATCGTCGAGGAGACGTCGCTGACGGTTGTGGCCCACCTGACCTGCGTGTCGGCGACCGTGGCCGAGGTTCGCGAGGTCATCGACGAGCTCGCCGCGGCGGGCATCCGCAACATCCTCGCCCTGCGCGGTGACATGCCCAGCGATCCTCTCGCGACCTTCCGGCCGACGCCCGGCGGGCTGGACTACGCCGAGGACCTCGTACGGCTGCTGAAAGCGTCCGGAGACTTCTGTGTCGGCGTCGCGGCCTTCCCCGAGAAGCACCGCGAGGCCCCCGACCTCGACACGGACACCAAATTCCTGGCGCAGAAGTGCGCCGCCGGCGCGGACTTCGCCGTCACGCAGCTGTTCTTCGACGTCGCCGACTACGTCGCCTTGGTGGAACGGCTCCGTGGGCTGGGTTGCGAGGTGCCCGTCATCCCCGGGATCATGCCGGTGACGAACGTGCGGCAGATTCTGCGTATCAGCACACTGTCGGGCGCGGCCTTCCCGCAAGACCTCGCGCGGCGCCTGCACGCCGTTGAGGACGATCCAGAAGCGGTGCGCGCGATCGGCGTCGAGATCGCGGGCCAGCTGTGCCGCCAGCTGCTGGCGGCCGGCGCCCCTGGCATCCACTTCTACACGCTCAACCGGTCGACGGCCACGCGCGAGATCTACGAGTCGCTGCACCAGGACCTGGCCTGACGGCTGGTCCCTTGCGGGTCGTAGGCCGCCGGTGTGCCGGTAGCCTAACGGGGATGGAAACGCCGAGGGTGCTCGTGGCCGACTCGCTGTCACCGGCGGGAGTGACGGCGCTCGCCGCCCATTTCGACGTGGATGTGCGTCCGGGGATGACCCGTCCGCAGCTGCTGGAGATCATTGGCGACTACGACGGGGTCGTCGTGCGATCGGCGACCCGGATCGATTCCGACGTCATCGCCGCCGCCCATCGCCTCAAGGTCATCGCCCGTGCCGGGATCGGCTTGGACAACGTCGACGTGAAGGCAGCCACCGCACGTGGGGTGATCGTCTGCAACGCTCCACAGTCCAACGTCATCAGCGCCGCCGAGCACACCATGGCGCTGCTGCTGTCGCTGGCTCGCAGCGTTCCGCAGGCCGACCGCAGCCTGCGCGCGGGCGAATGGCGACGCAGCGAGTTCGAGGGCGTCGAGCTGTACGGCAAGGTGCTGGGCATCCTCGGTCTCGGTCGCGTCGGCACGCTGGTGGCCCAGCGCTGCAGCGCACTGGGGATGCGACTGGTCGCCTACGACCCCTACGTGACCGTGGAGCGCGCGCACCGCATGGGCGTCGAGCTGGTGGACACGGTGCCCGAGCTGTGCGCCCTGGTGGACGTGTTGACCGTCCACCTTCCGAAGACGCCGGAGACCGTCGGCATCGTCGGGCTGGACGAGCTGCGCTCGATGAAGCCGACCGCTCGCGTGATCAACACCGCCCGCGGTGGCATCGTCGACGAGGAGGCGCTCTACGTCGCGGTGGCCGACGGCTGGATCGCGGGCGCCGCGCTGGACGTGTTCGCCAACGAGCCGACGACCGACTCCAAGCTGTTCGGCCTCGACAACGTCGTCGTGACGCCGCACCTGGGAGCGTCGACGACCGAGGCGCAGGACAAGGCAGGCACGATGGTCGCCGAGGCCGTGGTGCTCGCGCTGAACGGCGAGTTCGTGCCGACGGCGGTCAACGTCGCCGTCGCGGCGGCGATTCCCGAGGCCGTCAAACCGTTCATGCCGCTGGCCGAGAAGCTGGGCCGGCTGTTCACCGCCCTTGGCCCGGGCGGCGTCGACGAGCTGACCGTCGAGTACGTCGGGCGAATCGCGGACGAGGACTGCCAGGCGCTGACGCTGTCGGCGATGCGCGGGCTGCTCGCCGGCGTCGTCCACGAGCCGGTCACGTTCGTCAACGCGCCGCTGCTCGCCGAGGAGCGGGGTCTGCGCGTGTCAACCCTGACGTCTCGCGCGGCCCGCGACTACGTGTCGGTGGTGCGGCTGTGCAGCGGCGACCTGCGGGTCAGCGGGACGCTGGTGGGACCAGCGGACCGGGAGCGCCTCGTCGAGGTCTGGGGCTTCGACGTTGACATGGAGCCCAGCGACCACATGGTCTTCTTTCGCTACGCCGACCGCCCCGGCATCGTCGGCGTCATCGGTAAGGTGCTGGGCGACGCCGACGTCAACATCGCCACCATGCAGGTTGGGCGGCGAGAAGCCGGCGGCGACGCGCTCATCGCCATGGCCGTCGACACCGCCATCCCCGCCGAGGTCGTCGCTCACATCGCCGACGTCATCGGCGCCACCGACGCTCGCGCACTGGATCTGCCATGACTCCCAAGATCGCTGTCGCTCCGCCAGGAACCCGTGAGTGGATCTGCGATGCGGTGCGAGCCGGCGGCGCCGAGGTCGTGGAGCCGGCGCAGGCGCAGGCCCTGGTGTGGACCGACGCCGGCTACGACGACGCCGGATCCAGTGGCCCCGAGGGGCTCAAGGCGTTGGTGGCCAGGCATCCGCAGCTGGACTGGGTGCAACTACCCTGGGCGGGCGTCGAGCCCTACGCCAGGGCTGGGGTCTTCGACGACAAGCGCCGCTGGACCTGCGGCAAGGGCGTGTACGCCAGACCGGTCGCCGAGCACGCACTCGCCTTGGCGCTGGCCGGCCTGCGCGACCTCAAGCGGTTCGCCACCATGCAGTCCTGGGGTGAGCAGTCGGGGATCAGCCTCGCCCATGGCAAGGCGACCATCTTCGGCGGCGGAGGCATCGCCCGCGAGCTCCTCGCGCTGCTGGCACCGTTTGACGCTGAGATCACCGTCGTGCGTCGCCATCCGCGGGACATGGACGGCGTCGAGCGGGTGCTGGGTTATGACACCCGCTACGAGGCGCTGCGCGGAGCCGACGTCGTGTTCGTGGCGTGTGCGCTGACGCCCGAGACCGCCGGGCTCATCTCGTCGATCGAGCTGGAGCTGATGGAGCCACACGCCTGGCTGGTCAACGTCGCTCGCGGCCAGCACGTCCTGACCGAGGACCTGGTGCTGGCGTTGCGTGACGACACCATCGGCGGGGCGGCGCTGGACGTCACCGACCCCGAGCCGCTACCCGACGGCCACCCCTTATGGGAGCTGCCCAACTGCTTCATCACGCCGCACACCGCCAACACCGAGGACATGGCAAGGCCGCTGCTGTCGGAACGGATCACCGCCAACGTCCGCCGCTACGCCGCCGGTGAGGAGCTGATCGGCCAGGTCGACCCCGCACTGGGCTACTGACGGGGCAGCCCAGCACTATACGGATGGCTCGTGCTGCTCCCGATGAGCCTCGAAGCGGGCGGTAAGCGTCGCCATCTCGGTGACGAGTTCGCCGAGCCGCTGATTCATGTCAGCGCCAAGATCTGTGACTCGGTCGGTGGTCGCATCGATCCGACCGCGCAGCTGGAACAGGGCCGTCCCCAACAGGCCGATGACGGTGAACAACGCCGTCGCCAGCAGCCCGATCAGCAGTCCCTCCATCGTCGCCAGCCTATCCAGTGACCGCTCCCCTCGTCGCGTCATATCCCACGCCTGTGGATGACGGTCAGCGGCCCCTGGGGTGGGCGGTGCCGCCGCCCGACGGCGCGGCCACCCGGCGCTGCAACCCGGGCAGCGGTACCCGGTAGGCGCACAGGTCGCAGTTCATGCGCGCGTCGCCGCTGACGGCTTCGCGGTAGCGGTCGAGCACCACCTCGGCGACGACCGGGTCGGGACCGAAGCGGCCGGCGT